>NZ_JANSJH010000021.1:3697-15881 GCF_047462495.1 Synechococcus sp. H55.2
GGCTTTCGCAGCAACGGACGGGATCCGGCCAGCCTGTTTGGCGGAGCGGGGGGCGGGGTGCGCATCGAGCCGGTGGGCTTTTTGGTGATCCGAGGGGAGCGGGTGGAGCTGCTGACCACGGCCCAAAAGCCCGGCCAGTGGAGCCAGCTTGGCGAGACTATAATTCCCCTGCTGCAGCAGTGGCTCCAGAGCCGGGCCGGCAATTCCTCAAATGACCAGCCAAATGACTAGCCGCGAATGGAGAGGCGGGATCCCTGGGGGGAGGGCTGCACCTCGATGCGGTGGGGAAAGGCCTCTTGCAGACTGGGGATGTGGGTGATCACCAGGATGCAGGCAAAGTCAGAGGCCACAGCGTTGATGGCCGCCAGCAACTGGGCCCGCCCGGTGGCGTCCTGGGAGCCAAACCCCTCGTCGATGATCAATGTTTGCAGGTCGGAGCCGGAGCGCTGGGTAAGCAGGCGGGAGAGGGCCAGGCGAATGGCGAAGTTGATGCGGAAGGCCTCACCGCCGGAGTAGGTCTCGTAGGGGCGGGTGCCGCGGGGATCGGCGATGAGGATGTCGAGGGTTTCAATTAGCTTGTCCGAGCGTCGCCCCGAGCGCTGGGTTACAAAGCGCAGATGGAGGCGGTGTTGGGTGAGGCGGCCCAGGATCTGGTTGGCCTGGGCCTCTAGCTCTGGCAGAACGTTTTCGATGATCAGGGCGGGAATGCCGTTGCGGCCGTAGGCGTTGGCCAGCTCCTGGTACACCTGCTGCTGGCGGCGGGCCTGCTGCAGTTGTCGCTCTAGCTCTGCCCGCTCCGACTGTTGTTCAAGGGCCTGCTGTAGCCGCTGTTGGGCCGCCCCGATTTGAGAAAGCACCTGATCCAGCCCTTGCCGGTGCTCCTGCAGAGCTTGGCGGATCCCTTCCAGGTGGGCGGGCAAGACCTCAGGCTGCTCCGCCAGTTGTTGCTGCAGCGCTTCCAGCTCTTGGGTGGCCTGGGCAAAGTGCTGCCGGCTTTCCTGCAGGCGTTGGGACAAGATCTGGCTGCGGGCTGTGGCTTCCGGCAGCTCCTGGCGGGCTATTTGGAGGGCCTGCAGGCGGGCCGGCCACAGTTGCGCCTGGGCCAGTTCTGCTTTTACCTGCTGGTGCAGGGATCCGTCGTAGCCAAGGTGGTGCAGCGCCTGCTCGATTTGGGCCAGGCGTTCTGCCAGCGGCGAGTCAGGGGATCCCGCCTGTTGCAGGGCTTCCAGTTGCGCTTGTAGGGAGGCGATCTGTTCACACAACTGGGCTCGGCGCTCCTGGGCTTTGCGCAGCTCGTGGGAGCGGCCCAGGGCCCAGCGCCAGCGCTCCACCTCTCCCCGTTGCAGGGCGTGTTCGCGCTCGTCGTAGCCCAGGTGTTGCAGGGCCTGCTGGATCTGGGCAAGCTGCTGCCGCGCCTCTGGGGCATAAGCTTCTTGGTTGAGGATTTGCTCCAGTTCTGCCGCTTCTGCCCGCCAAGCCTCCAGTTGCCGCTGCCGCTCCTGCCCGGCCTCCCACTGCTGCTGCAGCCGCCCCTGGAGGTGCAGACGCTCATCCCAAGCGGCCAATTCTTGCTCAAGACGCCGAGCTTCCTCTTGCAGCAGCCCGATCTCCCGGTCGGCCACCGCCAGTTGCTCGCGAATCACAAAGAGCTCGCCGGCAATCTCTTCTTGGCGCTGGCGGTGCTTTTGCAGCACCACATCCCTCAGGTGCGGGCTGAGCGGACGGGCGCAGAGGGGGCAAACCCAAAGGTGGGATTCCAGGACAGCCAACGCCTGGGTGGACGGTGCCGGCGCAGGCGCGGCAGGCTGCTCTGAGAAGGCTGCTTCCGGGGTGGCTTCGGATTCTGGGTGTTCTTCCTCCCCACCTTCTGCCATCGACTTCACCCCCGCTAAGGCAGGGGCGGAGTGGTGCCTTTCTTGCTCTGGATTGTAAGGATCTGGGCGATCCGGATCCCCGAGATCCAGCCGCTCGGGGTGAAAGGACTCCGTCCTGCTATCGCCAACGGGAAAGGCCTCCCAAGGAGCCTCTAATAGGCGGCAGCGCTCTTCCTCCTGTTGCCATTGGTGCTGGAGAACCCGCTGCCGCTCCTGCAGCTTCTGCACAAAGAGGCGGCGCTCTTGAATTTTTTCCAGCACCTGCTGTTGGTAGAGACGCCGTTGCTCCAGCTCGGCCAGGGCTGCGACGCCGGCGGCAATTTTCTGGGCCAGTTGCTGCTGCTGTTGGGCCAGGGTTTCCTGGTTTTGCAGTTGCTGCTTGAGGAGCTGGAGGCGGGCTTGCAGGCGTTCTCGCTCGCGGCGGATCTGCTCTTGCCAGTGCCGTTGTTGCTCTAGGAGGGCGGCGGCTTGGGCCTGGGCATCGTTCAAGATCTGCAGGCGCTCCTGGGCTTGCCGGTAGTGGTGGAGGGCGTTTTCGATGCGCTCCCCTTCTGCCAGCACCTGGGCATCGGCCTGGGCTTGGGCCTGGCAGGCGGCCAATTCCTGTTGCAGCCGCTGCATTCTGCGCAGTTGCTGCTGTTGGTACTCAGCTTGTTGGGCCTGCAGCTTTTGGCGCTCTTGGAGCAGGTGTTGCTGTTGCTCGAAGAGGCGGTGAAGATGGCGATCTTGGGCCATCAGGGACTGATAGCGTTCGTAGCCCGCCAGGATCTCCTCGCTTTGGGCGATCAGCTCTTCCAACTGCAGCAGGTGCTGTCGTTGGGCTCGCCACTGCTGTTCGGTGTGGTGCAGGTTGGCGCTGAGCTTGTGCAGGTGTTGGGTGAGTTGCCGGTGGCGCTCCTCTAGGGTGTGGCGATGTTCATAGGCCCGCTCTAGAGACTGTAATTCCTGCTGCTGTTGGGCCAGGAGCTGTTGCAGATGGGTTTGCTGTTGTTGGAGCTGCTCCAGTTCGGCTTGGATCTGCTCGATAGAGGCCTGCTGTTGCTCCAGCTTGGGCAGGCGCTCTTGGAGTAGATCCGCTTTCAGCTTGGCACTGCGAGCCTGTTCGCGGCAGCGCTCGGCCAGCAGGTCGTACTGGCCCAGCTTGAGCATATCGGCCAAGATCTGCTTGCGCTCGCCGGGGCGCTTCAGGGTAAAGGCATCGGCTCGTCCCTGCCGCAGGTAGGCCGAGTGAATGAAGGTATCGTAGTCGAGGCCAAGCTGACTTTGGATGGCCTGTTGGGTAGCGCGCATGCCGCGGCGGGTTAGGCTGCGCCAGGCGGTTTCTCCAGCTTGAATTTGCCACTCCAGGGATCCCTCCCCCGACAGGTGGCGGCTGCGCAGGATGCGGTAGGTTTGCCCCCGCGAGCGGTAAATCACTTCCACCCAGGTTTCACTGGCACCTTTGCGGATGAGATCGCTGTCGTTGCTGGCCCGGCTTTGTCCCCAGAGGCCCCAGGTAAGGGCGTCGAGCAAAGCTGACTTGCCCGCCCCGTTGGGGCCACAAATGCAGGCGGTGTGGATCCCGCGCAGATCCAAAACGGCGTGAGAGTAGCAGAGAAAATGGTGTAAGGTCAGGCGAACCGGGATCACGGAAGACTGGGCTCTGGGTGCGGCAAAACGCTAGAGCTAAGCCGTTTGATCTAGAGTATCGCGTCGGCCTTGAAAGGGTTGGCCAGATCCCAAGCCTTGCCAACTTTTTTGCGGGAATTGAAGGGATCCCTCACCTCTACTTCGGAGACAAAGCCGCCGGCGCGGGATCCGGTTGCAGCAGCCGTTGACAGAGCTGGGCGATTTGGTCGGAGCTGGCCTCGTCCAGCCAGCGGTGGAAAGCTTGGGATTCGCGGATGCGGCCCAGCAGCAAGGTGGGAATTTCCTCTGGGCTGTGCAATTCCGCTAGCCACTGTCGAGGCAGGCCAGTCGCTGCCGCCAGAGCGTCGGGATCCCGTTGGCCCGCTTGCCAGAGTGCCTGCAGTTGGGGGATCTGCTCCCAGCGGTGGCCAGAAGCAGCCAGGATCAGGGTTTGCGGCTGTAGCTGTTGCAGCAGTTGGGCCAGATCCGTCGGCAGCCAGGGCCAGCGGGCCAGCACCAGAGCTGTTTTTGCCGACGGGAGGAAGTCTTGATCGAGGGGCAGAGCCTGCCCCCTGTAGCAGACGGCTTCTCTGAGAGAATCCGGCAGGGGGCGTTGCCGGTAATCCTGGATCTGGAGACGGGTGGCGGAAACGGTGGGCGCCTGCCAGTCGCCAGAGGAGCGCAGCGCCAGTACTTTGCCTTGCCAGGGTTGTCTGCCCTGGTCATCCGCTTCCAACTGCAGGGCGATGTCCATAGCCTGGCATTCTTGCCACTGCTCCAGCTCTTCGCCGGCTTGCCAAAACCAGAGGGTACGGGATCCCAGCCTGCCTTGCAGATCAAACCTTAAGTGGCGGCCATTCTGGGAAGCCCCCAGCTTGACGCTGCCGCGACAAACGTTCATCAGGGCTACGACGGGGTTGGGATTGCCGTGGCCAAAGGGCTGCAGAAGCTGCAACTGCCGATACACCTCGTCCAGCTCTGCCACCCTATCCCGGCCCTGAGAGGCCAACAGTTCCCAATCGATGACGATCTCCACCGCCAGGGCGCGAGCTTGGCGATCCGGGCTGACCCTCGCGGCCAGCTCCCGCCGCAAAGCCAGTTGTACGGCGGCCAGGCAAGACAGATCTACTTGGATCCCGGCAGCCATAGGGTGTCCGCCTCCCCCCAGCAAGAGGGGGCGCACGGCCTCGATGGCCTCCACCAGGTTCACCCCTGGAATCGAGCGGCCCGACCCATAGCCCCGTCCCGCCCTCTCGTCTTTGGCGATCAACACCGTCGGGCAAGCGTATTGCTCCGCCAAGCGCGCCGCGGCGATCCCCAAAACCCCTGGGTTCCAGCCGCTTCCGGCCAGGACAATCGCCCCCTCCCGCCCCAGATCTAGGCTTTCCACCTGTTGGCCGGCCTCTTGAATCACTTGCTGGGTAAGGCGCTTACGCTCCTCATTGAGGGCAACAAAATGCTCCACCAGCGTCTGGGCCCGCTGCGGATCGGAGGTGGTCAACAGCTCCACCGCCAGGCTGGCATCGTCCAAACGGCCAATGGCGTTCAGCTTGGGAGCAAGGCGAAAGGCGATATCCTGGGCTGTTGGTGTTCCTGAGGATTGGCCGTTGCCCATCTGATCCAAAAGAGCTCGCAGCCCCGGGCGCTGCGTCTTGGCCAGCACGGGCAGGCCCCGCTGCACCAGGTAGCGGCACTCCCGCTGCAACACCGCCACATCGGCCACGATCCCCACCGCCACCAGATCCAGGTGCTCTTCTACGCCTGGGATCCCCAGCGCTTGGTAGAGGGCCTCCGCCAGCTTGTAGGCCACCCCCACCCCCGGCAGAAAGCGCAGCGGATGTTCCTCTGGCAGGCGCAGTGGGTTGACCACCGCATGGGCAGGGGGCAAGGGATCCGGCAGCGTGTGGTGATCCGTCACGATCACGTCCACCCCTTCGGCTTGGGCGGCGGCAATCTCGGCGGCATTGCCCATACCGCAATCCACTGTCAGGAGCACTTGGCAGCCCTGGGCCAGCACCTGCTGCAGCCGCTGGGGGTTCAAGCCATGCCCTTCGCTGCTGCGCAGCGGTAGGGTGAACTGGACTCGGAAGCCCAAGGGCTGTAACGCCGAGAGCAAGAGGCTGGTGGCGGTAACGCCATCGCAGTCGAAATCTCCCCAAATGCAAAGGGTTTCTCCTCTTTTTCTTGCCTGCAACAGGCGTGCTACTGCCCGCTCCAGATCCGGCAGGGATCCCGCTGGCGTGGGAGAATACTGATCAGGATCGACGAAGGCCCGCGCTTGTTCCCGGCTGTGCAGCCCACGCAAGGCCAGCACCTTGGCTGCATACTTGCCGTATTCTCGGCTCAGCTCCGGATCAAACTGGGGTGGAGTGGGCAGCAGATCCCAGCGGTATTCCATGCCAACGGGTTGGGCCGGCCCCCGGGCCGACGGGGATAGAGCTCCTTAGGAGCGTATCAAAAACTGCCCAGGGAGAGAAGCAACACAGGATCCCGGAAAGCAACAGCCGGGGTGAGCGATCCCTGCCAACCTGCTATTGACAGCAGTGAGAGGCCACGCAGCAAGGCGAAGGGTGGGCGTGGTCATGGGTGGCACAGGCTTCGCTGCAGTAGAGTTGGCCTTCGTAGCGATAGCCTTGGCTGCTTTCGAAGCTGCAGTTGCAGTGTTCACAGGCGCAACGAACAAGGGTGGTAGCAGACATGATGTTTTCTCCTTGCTTGAACTGAGGGATCCTCTTGTCGAAGATCTGTGTCCCTATACCCTAGCGGTTGCTCGGCAGCGGCGCCGGAACAAGAATCAGACTCATTTGTGGCGATTCCAAATCACAGCAACCACAACTCCCCCTCTGGGAGAGGGGCTGGGGGTGAGGTCATCGCGGCAGAGGTTAAGAGAAGCCCATAGCCCTCCAGCTAGTTATTGACTTATGATGCGGGCGTGGGGTGTGAATAAGTACCTAGACAATGGCAACCCAACGCATTTGCTTTGCTCAAGTTTCAGATGTCCACCTGATGCCCGAGACGGGCTGCCGCTGCTGGTGGATGTCCGATTCCCCTCGCCGCCAGTTGCAAGCTGCCGTTGCCCATCTCAACCAAGTACCCGATCTGCGCTTTGTCCTGTTTACCGGCGATCTGGTGGATCAAGCCGATCCGGAGAGCTTTGAGTTGTTCCGGGAGATTCTCGCCCAACTGCGGGTGCCCTACTACCTCAGCCTGGGCAACCACGATGTCGATACCTTGAGGAGAAAAGGGCGCTTCAACCGGGATCAGTTCATCCGTTGGTGCCAAAGCCAATTCCCCCTGTCCCCAGCTCCTACCGGTTATGTCGATTACAGCCTTTCCCCTCTGCCCGGGATCCGCCTGGTTGCCCTCGACGCTAGTTTAGGACACTTCCCCTTGCCTCAGGGTGTGCTGCGTCCCTCGCAACTGCACTGGCTAAGCGAACATCTACAAGCGGTGCCCGAGGAATGGCTGATTCTGCTCATCCATCAGCCTCCTTTTATCTCCCCCACCCAGATGGATGCGGTCTTGTTCCGCAAGTACCGGCTCCGCAGCGAGCAAGCCTCGGCACTACACACCCTCCTGGCCAATCACGGGCGGGTGGTGGCGGTGTTGAGCGGGCATCTGCATGTGCCGAAGGTGTATGTGCGAGATGGGATCCCTTACCTGACGGCACCTCCGCTGGTGGGGCCGGTTTCGGCTCTGCGGGTGTTTGAGCTGGATATCAACCCACGGCGAGGGGTGTTGCGCTACCACTGGGTTCACCTGCCGGAGCCGGATCCCAGCCCCCTCTGGCACGGCTTGGTTATGGGGATCCGACGGGATCGCTGGGGACAAATCCCCCTCCGTGCCAGGGGATCCCGATCCCTACCTCTGCCCGCCGCTGCCTCGTAGCCCAAAAATCCCAAAGCTTGACCGAATTAGTGTAGATTAATAAAGACGAGGATCGTTGCATTCGGTGTCTTCCCCCTATGACGGCAAGCCTTTCTTCTTCTTCTAGCCGCTGGGAGCTGGCGGCCCAGGCCGTGCGAGAACAGTATCAGCCCCAGGTAGCCTCTCTGAGCGAGCACTTTGAGCCCTTGTCGGCCAGTGACTTGCTGGCCTGGGGGGTAGAGGAGTTTGGAGATGGGCTGGTGCTGGCCTGTAGCTTGGGCCCGGAAGACCTGGTGTTGATCGATCTGCTCACGGCCATTCGCCCGCAGGTGCGCGCCTTTTTCCTGGATACCGACTTTCACTTCCCGGAAACCCTGCAACTGCAGCAACAGGTGTTGGCCCGCTACCCTCACTTGCAACTGGAGATCTTCAAACCTCTGCTCACCCCCGAAGAGCAGGCGGCGCAATATGGGCCAGAGCTGTACCGCACCAACCCCGACCTCTGCTGCAACATTCGCAAGGTAGAGCCCCTGAATCGCGCCCTGGCCAACTGCACCACCTGGATTACCGGGATGCGCCGCGAGCAATCCCCCACCCGCGCCGATATTGGCAAGGTGCAGTGGGATGCCAAGCGCAACCGCCTCAAGCTCAACCCCCTTGCCGACTGGACAAACGGCCAAGTCTGGAAATACATCCTCGCCCACGGGATCCCTTACAATCCCCTGCACGATCGCAACTATCCCAGCATCGGCTGCCTCCACTGCACGGCGCCGGTAGAGCCGGGGGCGGATCCCCGCTCCGGCCGCTGGAAGGGCACAGCCAAAACCGAGTGTGGTCTGCACACATAGCCTATGAACACGGCTCCTGTCCTGGAGGTGGCCCGGTTTGAAATTACCCCCGGCTCGGAAGCTGCTTTTGAAGCTGCCATCGGCCAGGCTTTCGTTTATCTGCAACAAACCGATGGCTATCGGCAACACCAACTGCAGCGCTGTTTGGAGCACCCCCAGCAATACCTGCTGCTGGTGCAGTGGGGATCCCTAGAGGCCCATCTGGTCAACTTCCGCCAATCGGAAAACTTTGTCCGCTGGCGTGCCCTCATCGGGCCCTACTTTGCTCGCCCGCCGCAGGTGTTGCACTACCAGTTGTTGGCCGGATCCGAACATCCCTTCGATTTAAATTTGCAAAAATAGGATGCCGGTTCAGCACCCACTCTCGAGTCAAGCTGATTCTCAATCGCACGGGTTGAATGTGATATTATCAATTTCCGACCTTCCGCCCAGGTGTGCGTCGGCATCGCTCAGAGGGGCTGTTAACTCAGTGGTAGAGTACCACCTTGACACGGTGGGAGCCGCTGGTTCAATTCCAGCACAGCCCATGTCCTTCAGAATCCGCTTTGGGGGCAAGCTACAGGGCTAGGTTGAGCTGCTCCTGGGTATTTTGTGGGAGCGGGACTTCATCGAGGTCGATGAGGCGTACAGTTCACAGGCAAGTTTCTTGGATAATGCGGATGCCAATGCCGCTGCCAACCTGCGGGGGAAAGTAGTGGATGTCACGGATTCTCTCGGGTGTTGACGGGAGTAATGGTTGGCTAAGGGCCAGGCCTGTCGGGAGAGTTGCCCTGCAGGCTTGCTCAAGAGGCTGGGTCAAAAAATTGAGCAACGGCCCGACAGAGTTCGGGGACGACGTCAGCAGGCCAAAAACCTTCGCCGCGCCGGCCCTGGTGCAACTGCAGGTAGAGGCCCCAGGCGGTGGCGCTGCCGCTGGCTATCAAAGTCAAGACAGGGAAAGTCTGCTCCAGTGTAATGCTTTCCTCCGCCATCAGTTGGGAGGCGATGGCCGCCAGATCCTGCTGCAGGCGCTGCACCCCTTCCGCAAACGCTTGCCACTCCTCTTGGGTGAGCTCCAGCGCCCAAGTCTCTCCCCCCACCAGGGCCACAAAGGGGGAGCGGGAGGGATCCCAGCCCAGCCGCCAGCCGGATCCCTTGCGCAAAGCAGAGCGGGCCACGTCAGGGCTCCGTCCGATGGGGAACTCCTTGTCGGGAACAGCATCCATAGGGCTTTGCACCGCTGCCGGTAGGCCAGAAAAGATGCGGGTACAATCGACAGGGTGTGTTTTAGGATAAAGCGGCCATGGCCAGTTGTCAGTCTCCTACTGCCCAACCTCGCCGGTTTTTAAGGACTCCGCTCCGCTGGCGCAAACAAAGCACCTTCATTTCCGGCTTGGGCCTGTTGCTGACAGCCTTGGTGCTCCGTGCCGCTGACGCGACCGGGGTGCGCAAAGAGGCCGAGAACCCTGTTTCGCCGGCGCGATTGTCCGCGGCGGCCACCCCCGAAAACCCGATCCTACACGTGGGCATTGTGCAACGCTTTGGCCTTTCTGAGCAAGATCAGGTGGAATTGGCAGCGCCGCTGGGGTCTTTCCTCACCCTGGAATTTGCTCAAGCAGACGGCAGCACCCAGACGCAGCGCCTCCCACAAGTTACTGTTGGGATCGTCAACCGCGCCCTGGCCAGCCCGGAAACCGTGTACCGCCTCATCCTCAGCAGCCACAAAAGCTTCGAGAGCGCCGAGGCCAGCGCCAACTACTGGGAATCTCTGGGCATCCACACCGAGATCGCCCAACCGCAGGAATGGCAGGTGTGGGCCAACCGCGCCTACACCCCCCAACAACTGATCCAGATTCAGCAATATGCCCAGAAAGAAGGGATCCCTCAGGTGCGGCTGGAGGTGCAGGAGCGACGCGAACGGGCAGAGCTGAGCTGGGTGCATGAGCATTTTCGCTACCACCGCACCCGCCTCCGGGTGACCTCCGATGCCGGCTATTTGCGGGTGAACGACCGCTACTATGCCGGATCCATTACCCTTCAGCCCAATGCCTACGGCAGCTATACGGTGGTCAACGCTGTGCCCTTGGAAACCTATTTGCGGGGGGTGGTGCCCCATGAGGTGGGGCCAGGGGCTCCCTTTGCCGCCATGGCTGCCCAGGCGATTTTGGCGCGCACCTACGCCCTCAAGAACCTACACCGCTTTCGGATCGACGATTACCAGCTCTGTGCCAACACCCACTGCCAGGTTTACAAGGGGCTGAGCGGCACCCACCCACGGGCCGACGAAGCCATTCGCCAGACCAGCGGCCTGGTGCTCACCTACAACGGCGAGCTGGTGGATGCCGTTTATTCTTCCACCAACGGCGGCGTATCGGCGGCGTTTGAAGAGGTTTGGGACGGGGAGCCGCGCCCCTATCTGCGTCCGCAGGTGGATATCGCCCACCCGCCCGATAAGCCCTTCGATTTGCGGCAGGAGAACGACTTGCAAGCCTTCCTGGCCCGGCGGGAGGGTTTTAATGAATCGGGGGTGTCGCGCCTCTTCCGCTGGGAGTTCTCCCAATCGCTGGAGGAGCTGAATGCCCAGTTGCGAGCCGGCCAAGACTATCTGGGGATCCCAATGCCCATTTGGAGCAGCATTGCGGGGATGGAGATTCTGGAGCGCTCTGTCAGTGGCCGGGTGCAGGCGCTGCAGTTGGACTTGCAGACGGCGGAAGGGCTCCACTCGATTCTTTTGCGCAAGGATCAGGTGCGCTTGGCTTTTCCCCGCCTCTACAGCACCCTATTTCGGATAGAGCCTCTAAAACAAGGGGAGCGACTGGTAGGCTATCGCTTTATCGGCGGCGGCTTTGGCCATGGGGTGGGCCTGAGCCAGTACGGCTCCTATACCTTGGCGCGGCGGGGGTTGAACGCGGCGCAAATCCTCGCTTTTTATTACCCCGGCACCACCTTGGCCCCGCTGGGATCCCTATCCCTGCAGTTACCTGCCGCCGCAGGGGCCTACTCTGTCCGCTAGAAACAAAGGCTGGGGAAGGCCATGGCTGAAGAAGAGCTACGAGCGCAGAGCCAAGAAACCCCTGCTGGCCCTCAGGGAAAAGCGCCCGCTGAACCGCAGCCCTCTCGCGTCGCCGATGCGCTTCCAGTTGCCCCGCCGGGCTTTAAGTCGGGGTTTGTGGCGCTGATCGGGCGGCCCAATGTGGGCAAGTCCACCCTGCTGAACGCTTTGGTGGGCCAGAAGATCGCCATCACTTCTCCCGTGGCCCAGACCACCCGCAACCGGCTGCAAGGGATCCTCACCTTGCCGCAAGCCCAGATCATCTGGGTGGATACCCCCGGCATCCACAAGCCCCATCATCGCCTGGGGGAGATCTTGGTGCACAACGCCCAGGCTGCCATTGCCGCAGTGGACGTGATCCTCTTCGTGGTGGATGGCTCGGTGCCGGCGGGACGTGGGGACACTTTCATCGCCGAGCGGATCCCTGCTGCTACCCCCTGCATCCTCGTCTGCAACAAAGTGGATCTACTGCCCAAAGAGTCTGCCGCGCGCCAGGCCCACCAAGAGAGCTACCAAGCCCTGCGCCCCGGTGCCCCTGTCATCTGGGTGTCGGCGCTGGATCCCGGCAGTTTGGCGCCCCTCATCCAGGCCACCATCGATCTGCTGCCCACCGGCCCCTACTACTACCCGCCGGATTTGGTGACGGATCAGCCGGAGCGGTTCATTATGGCAGAGCTGATCCGCGAACAGGTGCTGCTGCATACCCGCGAGGAAGTGCCCCATTCGGTGGCCGTGACCATCGACCAGGTGGAAGAAACCCCCACCGTCACCCGCATCTTGGCCACCCTCTACGTGGAGCGGGACTCGCAAAAAGGGATCCTCATCGGCAAAGGCGGGGAAAGGCTCAAGCAGATCGGCCAGGCCGCCCGTCTACAGATTCAAAAGCTGATCCTGGGCAAGGTCTACCTGGAGCTGTTCGTCAAGGTGCGGCCCCACTGGCGGCGCTCCGAGCACCT
>NZ_JANSJH010000021.1:15981-19966 GCF_047462495.1 Synechococcus sp. H55.2
GATCCCCTACGAGACGGTTGAAGTCAATTCTAGGGTCGGAGAAAATCGCCGCCCCGAGTACCTGGCCAAGAACCCTCTGGGCCAGATCCCGGCTTTGGAGCTGGAAGACGGGACCGTCCTGGCCGAGTCTGCCGCGATCTTGGTTTACCTGGCAGAAGACACCCCCCTCTACGGCCAAAACAAGTTGGAACGGGCCGAGATCTTGAAGTGGCTATTTTTTGAACAAACCCGCATTGCCCGCTACATTGCCACCACCCGCTTCCTGGTGCGGGCTGGACAAGCCGAGGCCCACGCCGAGCTGATTGCCCAGAACCTCAAATCCGGCACAGAGGCCTTGGAGATCATGGAGGGCCATTTGCAGGGGAAAGCGTTTTTCGTGGGCAACCGCTACACGATTGCAGATCTGGCCCTTTTTACCTACACCCACGTGGCGGAGCAAGGTGGGTTCGACCTCAAACCCTTCCCCAACATCCGCGCCTGGTGTGAGCGGGTGAAAACCACCGACCGCTTCTTCCCCCTCCCTGGTGCCTAGAACTTGCTGGCGGCGGCTCCTTCCCTCCCCCTGCAGCCGACCGAGTTGGATTTTGCTTCCAAGCCTATCGGAGGATTCCTCACCCCCAGCCTCTCTGCCCAAGGGAGGGGAAAACTGGAAATCGCTGCAACGAAGGGCTCCAGCGGCATTTGGGATCGCCTAGGCTGCCCCGCTGGCCACCCCATTGGAAGCTGCCGGAAGCTTGGCGAGCCTTAGCGCCCCTTTAGCTCTCGCTGGATCTCTCGCTGGGTTTGCCGCTCTTTAATGGCCTGCCGCTTGTCGTGGAGCTTTTTGCCGCGGGCCACGCCCAGATGGGCTTTGATCCAGCCGCGGTTGAGCACCAGCTTGAGGGGAACCACGGTCAGGCCCTTTTGCTCCACCAGGCCCCGCAGCCGGTCGATCTCGCGGCGGTGCAGCAGCAGCTTGCGGCGGCGGGTGGGATCGTGGTTGAACACCTTGCTGGCGGTGCCATGGGGGGAGATGTGCAGGTTGTGCAGCCAGGCCTCGCCATCGCGAAAGAGGGCAAAAGCGTCTTGTAAGTTGGCTTTGCCCGCCCGTATCGATTTCACCTCTGTGCCGGTCAGTTGCAGCCCGGCTTCGTAGGTCTCCAAGATTTCGTACTCGAAGCGGGCGCGACGATTCTCCACCAGGGTTTTGACGTTGGGATCCACAGCCATAGGCTTTCAGAATAGAGCTCCGTCCTCCAGAGGGCCTAACGAGAGGCCAGGGATCCCTCTAATTTTTGCACTGCCCGTCCCACGAGGCGCTCGGCTTTGCCGCGCCAACGAAAGCGAATGGGGGTGCCTGTGAAGTCGAGGTTTTGCCGGAAGTGCTTTTCCAAGTAGCGGCGGTAGTTGTCTTTGAAGAGATCGGGATCGTTGACAAACAGGAGAAAGGTGGGAGGTTGCTCCGCCACTTGGGTGCCGTAGTAGATTTTGCCCTGCTTGCCTTGGCGGTTGGCGGGGGGCGATTGCCAGGCGAGGGCATCCTGGAGCACCTCGTTGACCACGGCGGTGGGGATGCGTTTGCGATGGGCGGCTACCGCCGTGTTGACCTCGGCAAAAATCTTGTGGGTGCGCTGCCCCGTGAGGGCGCTGACGAACAACAGGGGTGCCCAGTCGATAAAGTAAAGCTTGTCGCGAATCTCGCGGGTGAACTCGTTGAGGGTGTAGGTATCTTTGTTTTCGACGGCATCCCACTTGTTGACGACGACGATACAGGCGCGGCCTTCTTCTTCGATGCGGCCGGCCAACCGCTGATCCTGCTCGGTCACTCCCTCGAGGGCGTCAATGACCAGCAGCACCACGTCCGAGCGCTGGATGGCTTTGAAGGCGCGGTTGATGCTGAAAAACTCCACTCCATATTCCACCCGGTTTTTTTTGCGGATCCCGGCGGTGTCGATGAGACGGTAGGGCTGCCCTTCCCAGGTAACGACGGTATCGATGGCATCGCGGGTGGTGCCGGCAATGGGGCTGACGATGGCCCGCTGGGATCCCACCAGGCGGTTGAGCAGGCTGGACTTGCCCACGTTGGGCCGGCCGACAATGGCCACGGCGATGGGATCCGCTGCTGCTGCAGCTTCGTCTACCTCAGGCAAATGGGGCAGCACCGCCTCCAACAGCTCGGCCACCCCGTTGCCGTGGATGGCGGAACAGGGGATCGGCTCCCCCAGCCCCAACTCCCAAAAAGCCGCCGCCTGGGCCAGGCCCAGTTGCCCCGACTCGCACTTGTTGACGGCCACCACCACCGGCAGGGGTTGTTTGCGCAGCCAATCGGCCACTTCCCGATCGGCGGGGGTCAGTCCCTCACGGCCATCTACCACAAAGATCACAGCGTGCGCCTCCGCCATCGCCGCCATGGCCTGCTGGCGGATGTGGGGCAAGAACTCGCTGTCGTCGCCAAAGACCAGGCCGCCGGTATCCACCACCTGCAGGCGGCGCCCGTTCCACTCCACCTCTTGGTAGAGGCGATCCCGCGTGATGCCCGGCTCATCGTGGACAATGGCGGAACGCACCCCCGCCAGGCGGTTGACGAGGGTGGACTTGCCCACGTTGGGGCGACCCACAACGGCCACAAGGGGTAAAGCCACTGCTCTGCCTTGCCACAAAACCGAACTTAGATTTCTATCCTAGCCTTTGGGATCCGAGATACCCAAGCTCGGCCCTGCTTCGCATTGCTTCAGGTGCGGGTCTGGCGGTAAGCTGTGCAGTTAACCCCAAGTGAGCCAGGTGTCGGCTTGCCTTTCTATTTGTATGAACCGCGCTCTCGTCCCCGCCCAACGCTTGAACAAGCTGCCTGCCTACGTCTTCGCCCGCTTGGATGAGCTGAAGGCCCGCGCCCGCCAGCAGGGGCTAGATTTGATCGATCTGGGCATGGGCAACCCCGATGGGCCCACCCCCCAGCCGGTGGTGGAGGCAGCCCAGGCGGCCATCGCCGATCCCGTCCACCACGGCTACCCTCCCTTCGAGGGCACGGCCAGCTTCCGCCAGGCGATCACCGATTGGTACCGGTGCCGCTACGGGGTGGAGCTGGATCCCAATGGGGAGGTGCTGCCTCTTTTGGGATCCAAAGAGGGCCTGACCCACCTGGCCTTGGCCTACGTGGATCCGGGGGATCTGGTGCTGGTGCCCAGCCCCGCCTACCCGGCCCATTTTCGCGGGCCCATGATTGCCGGCGGGCAGATCTACCCGCTGCTGCTACGCCCCGAGAAGGAGTGGCTAATTGACCTGCAGGAGATCCCGCCGGAGGTGGCCAAGCAGGCGCGGGTGCTCTACTTCAACTACCCCAACAACCCAACGGCGGCGGTGGCGCCCCGCTCTTTTTTTGAAGAAGTGGTGGCCTTTGCCCACCGCTATGAGCTGATTCTGGTGCACGACCTGTGCTACGCGGAGCTGGCCTTTGACGGCTATCGGCCCACCAGCCTGCTGCAGATCCCCGGCGCCAAGGACTTGGCCGTGGAGTTCCACACCCTCTCCAAAACCTACAACATGGCCGGCTGGCGGGTGGGCTTTGTGGTGGGCAACCGCCAGATCATCCAGAGCCTGCGCACCCTGAAAACCAACCTCGACTACGGCATTTTTGGCGCACTGCAAAAGGCGGCCGAGACGGCTTTGGCCCTGCCAGAGAGCTACCTACAGCAGGTGCAGGAGCGCTACCGCCGCCGGCGCGACTATCTCATTAGCCGCCTGGCGGAGCTGGGCTGGCAGATTGAGCCGCCGCGGGCGACGATGTACCTCTGGATCCCGACCCCCCGCACTGCCGATGGCACTCCTGAGGGATCGACGGAGTTTGCCCTGCGGGTGCTGGAATCTACGGGCGTGGTCGTAACCCCTGGCAACGCCTTTGGGGAAGGGGGGGAAGGCTATGTGCGAATTAGCCTGATTGCCGATTGCGAGCGCTTGGGCCAGGCCATCGACCGCTGGGCGGAAGCCGGGATCCGCTATTGCTGACCCC
>NZ_JANSJH010000021.1:20066-29760 GCF_047462495.1 Synechococcus sp. H55.2
TTGGGCCAGGCCATCGACCGCTGGGCGGAAGCCGGGATCCGCTATTGCTGACCCCCGACCCCTCTCCCCAAGGGAGTTGCCCAAGCGCTCCGCGCCGCTAACGCGACCACCCCCAACCCCTCTCCCTTAGGGAGAGGGGAGTTGGTACTGCTCTACGATGCGCCGGGCAAAGGGAGGGACATGCTGCTCCAACTTGTGGGGGTAGTGGCGGCGCAGGTAGAGATAGTTGCGGACAAAGTGGGAATCAATGGAAAAGCGGGCATATTCCAGGCCACGCGGCCCAAAGCGCTGGATTGCCGCCCCCAGGATCCGAGCCAGCCACATGGGCAGGCTCAGAGCCTGCTCGTAGGCTTGGATCCCCTGTTGTACTGCCGCCCGCCGGGATCCCTGCGAGATCACCGCTTGGGTTTCCAGCTCTTCCCAAACCAGATCCAAGAGCTCCCGCCCGCGCCAGTTGCGCACCAGCAGCCACTGCCAGCCAAAGGGGGATCCCATGTAGCCCACCACCAGATCTGCCAGGCCGTTGACGTAGTCGAAACAGGTAAGGCAAGAGGGGGCAAATACGTCCTTGAGTTCTTTGGTCTTGAGGCCAAAAAAAGGCACCTTTTCCACCGAGCCGTCTTCGTGTTTGAAGTGGATGTGGAAGTCCTGCATGAACTCGTAGTGCACCACCGTTTGCGGGGAGCGGCTGGTGGTTTCCAAAAACTTCTGCAGGCCGGCGCGGCTGACATTGTCCACACAGGGCGTGCCCAGCACGTAAAGCCTCTCTAGGCCCAGCTTTTTCTCCACCGCCCGCAAAGCCTGGATCTGACAGCCCACCCCGATAACCAAGAGGCGCTTGAGGCCACTTTGCTCCACCTGCTCCAGCACGGAGAGATTGGGGGATAGGGTTGGCTTGTTAACCCGCGCCGCCAAAACCGCCTCCGGAGTACGCGCCAAGACAGTCCGTGGCTGAAAGCGATCCTGGGGATCCGCCTGCACGCACACCACCCCTTCTACTAGGCCGCTGCTGAGGGCCTTCATGCCGATGCTGCTGACGATGCCCGTCCACTGGGCACCCGGGATCGGATCCCGCCTGCGGGCCGTGTACATTGCCTCGTAGACGCCGAAGTAGTCGCTGTCGCTGACGGCAGCCGACTCTGAGCGCAGCGACTCTCGGGATCGCCCGTGGGTTTGCTCTTCCAGGTGGGTAAACTGCTGGTTTAAGAAGGCACAGGCTTCTTTGACGTAGGCGACATAGCGGGTATCGCAGAGGCCGCACTGGCTGCACAGCTCTTTGGCCGGGTAGTGGCCGGAGCGGATGGGCCGAGCCGGACGCGGTAAACGGGATCCCATGGGTTCTAGACCGTAGTGGACAGAGGCACCCTGACCGGTTACCTCACTTTCTTCAGTTTGCTGCCAAAACGACGGACAAGGGCAGAAAAGTTGAGGGATCCCCCATCCTACTGGCCACCTTCACCGCCGCCCAGTGAGGCCCACAGCTCGCCCACCCCACTGGACAGCAGAAGTTCTCTCGGTGGCCCCTCAGCCCCTGCCCAAACCACTTTCGATGGCCCAGCGGGCCAGCTCGGTGCGGTTGTGCAAGCCAGTTTTGCTCAGCATGTTGCTGACGTGGCTTTCGACGGTGCGCTGGCTCACCCCCATCACCTCGGCAATCTCGCGGTTGGACATCCCCCTGGCCACATGCTGGAGCACCTTGGTTTCCGTCGGGGTCAGCTCAATTTCCCGCTCCAGCTTGATGACCGGCTGAATGCCGACACTTTGCATTTGCAACAGGCGCTCCGTGTGCTTGAGAACCGACTCCACCTGGGCCACCAGCTCTTCCGCTTCAAAGGGCTTGACCAGGTAAACATCTGCCCCCGTATTGAGCCCGCGCACCCGATCCGCCGTTTGCCCGCGCGCCGACAAAAAAATCACCGGGATCCAGTCCGTCGCGCTGTTGGAGCGAATGGTCTGGACGAACGTGTAGCCATCCATCTCCGGCATCATCACATCGCAGATGATCAAATCCGGCGTGAAATGGCGCATCGCCTCTAACCCTTCTTGACCGTTGCTCGCCGCCACCACCTCATAGCCGCGAAACTCCAGGTAGTCCTTTACCAGCAGGATCAGGTTGGGATCGTCATCGACAAGCAACAGTCGCTTTGGGTTGTCCACGGCTGACCTTTTGAGCGCTAGAAGAGGGAAAAAGCAGGGATCTGCTTCCCTAACCTTTGTCTAGGGAAAACAAACCACGATGGGTGCCTTCCTATGGCACACCCTTAGCTTAACTAAGTAGCAGCCTGGGGTAACTGTATCCTACCCTCAGAGCTCAGAATACCATATGGAAGTGGAAAATACATGCTTGAGAAATGCTGGCAACAGTATCTCTACGCAATTTGGGGATCTCAATTGGTAACTTGATCCCAGAAACTTGTCAGAACTTGCCCCTCCCTTGGAATCGCAGTGTGGAATACGTAACCACAATCTACCGGAAGGCCTGTATCCCATAGGTGTCTCATGTATACATAGTACCGTATACCCATATTCTCTTTAAGTATTGATGTGCAAAGATTGCCAGTTCTCGTGTCTGCATGTCTTCTGGCCGGGGTTTCCGCGTGGGCAGGCGGGCAGAGCTGGTGGAAAATGGAGGAGAGCCTGCGCTTCAACGACAGCCGACATGGGGAGAGAGGGTGGAAAAGGGCACGCTGGTGGAGTTTCGCCACAATAACGACCGTGTGTTGGCCGTGGTTCAGGGCACCGAGGGCAAAAAGAACCTACTGCTGGGCGTGGCTTCGGGGCAGGTGCACAGCGTTCACCCTCGCCAAATTACCTTTGCCTTGAATGGGGGATCCAGTTTCACGGCTTCCGACATTCCCGGCTTTTGGCAGGCGGTGCAGGCGAAGTTGGATCCCGAAAGCTTAGCTTTGGCCTGGGAATTGGTTCAGGAGGAGCGCCGGCTCCTGAGCCTGTCGGAGATGGCCCAGTTGTTGTTTTCCGACGATTCCCCGGTCTCTACTTATGCTGCTTACCGCCTTTTGAGTGAGGATTTCATCTACTTTAAGGCAAAGGGGGAAGGCTACGAGCCGCGTACCCCGGCGCAGGTGAAGGAAATCCGCCATCAAATTGCCGTTACCCAGCAGCGGCAGCAGGAACAGGCCGAGTTTGAGGCCCGCCTAAGGGCAGCGGTGGCCCAGCCTGGGCAAAAGTACACTTGGACCCCAGCGGAGCGAGCCCGTCTGGAGCTGCTGGAGCGCCTAGCTCTGCAGGGAGCGGCGGCCAGCATTCGCAGCCACGAGGATCTCTCCCACAACCTCACCCCCTCGGATCGGGAACGGGCCTCGCAACTGCTGCAACTGATGGGATTTCCCGACACTCCCCAAGGAGCCTTTGACGCCCTGGTGGCCCTGGGCCTGTGGAGCCGCCACGAGAACCTGGCTCTGCGCCTCACCGGGATCCCCACCCAATTTCCCAAGGAGGTGGAGCGCTACACCCAAACTTTGCTGGGCGGCCCTCCTCCCTTCCTGGATCCCCATCTGCGCCGCGATCTCACCCATCTCCACACCTACACCATCGACGACGCCAGCACCCGCGATATCGACGATGCCCTCAGCGTCGAGTTTTGGTCGGATGAGGAGATCAAGCTCTGGATCCACATTGCCGATCCCAGTTGCTGGGTACAGTGGGGGGATCCCCTCGACTTGGAAGCCCGCCGGCGGGGCACCAGCGTCTATTTGCCCGAGCGGGTGATCCCGATGTTTCCACCGGAGCTGTCCACCGGCCTGATGAGCTTGGTGCAGGGGGAGGTGCGGCCTGCCCTCAGCTTCGGCATCCGGCTGGGATGCGACGGTGTCGTGCGCAACTACGAGATCTGCCTTAGCCAAATCAAGGTCAACTACCGCCTCACCTATGACGATGCCGACGAGATGCTGGAGTTGGGGGCAGAGGCACAACTGACGGCCATTGCCCGGGCCGCTCGCTGGCGCTACGCCTGGCGCCTGGCTCAAGGGGCCATCCAGATCGGCCTGCCGGAGCAAGATATCAAGGTCATGGACGAGATCCCCCACCTGCGTGTTATTGAGGATACGCCGGCGCGGCAGATGGTGGCGGAGATGATGGTGCTGGCCGGTGAGGTGGCTGCTCGCTTTGCTTGCCAAAACGGGATCCCGGTGCCCTATCGCCTGCAGCCGGCCCCTGAGCTCCCCCCGCCGGAGGTTTTGGATCTGTATCCCCAGGGGCCGGTGAGATCTTTTGCCATCATGCGCTGTCTATCGCGGGCAGAGGTGGCCACCCAACCGGGGCGACATACGGGGCTGGGTCTCGATGCCTACTGTCAAGTAACTTCCCCCATTCGCCGCTACCTGGATCTGGTGGCCCACTACCAGATCAAGGCTTTCTTGCGCGGGGATCCCTTGCCCTTGACCGAAGCCGAGGTGCAGCAGTTGTTGCTGGCCATTGAGCCGGGCACTGCAGAAGCGGTTCAAGTGGAGCGCAAGTCCAAGCGCTACTGGAGCATTGAGTACCTGCGCCAGCGACCGGGGCAGATTTGGCGGGCCTTGGTCTTGGGCTATCTGCGCGAGCAAGAAAACCTGGTGCTGGCCCTGCTGGATGAGATCGCTTTTCGGGTGCCGGTACGCCTAGAACGCCAGGTTCCTCTAGCAGCTTGGATTGAACTGGAAGTCGTGCAGGCGGATCCCCGCGCGGATGTGATCGAGCTGCGCGAGGTGGGACGGGATGCCCCTTAACCTGACGCTTACCCAATCTCCCCAGGTAATTGATACAACGGAGGGGGAAGGTCTCATAATGTCTGGACTGCGAATTTCTCTGGGGGGATCCCATGACCGCACAAAGCTCTGGCCCGCCTCCGATTGTTTACATTCTTTTGCTGGCGATACTGGGGGGAGGCGGCTGGTATGCCTATCGCTCCGGCCTGCTTGACTCTTTCCTGAATCGAGGGAACGTGCCTTCTGTCCCCAGCCAGATTCCGGCTGCCCAGCCACAGGCACCGACGGCACCCAACCTTCCCCAGGCGCAAGCCCCCAATCTGCCTGCCGGCCCGGTTAAGCTGGACACTTCCCTGCCCAACCCGGCGGTGCTGCAGATGGATGGCAGCGTCACAATGGTTCGCCTTGTCTTGGCCTTGAAGTCAGGCTACAGCCAGCGCAACCCCGGCATTCCCCTCACCTACGGGATCCCGGATGGCAAACCCAACGGCTCCAATGCCGGCCTCAAGGCCCTGATGGAAGGGCGCATCCAGATGGCCGCCAGCTCCCGCCCCCTCAATGCCAGCGAAGTGCAGGCCGGTTTGCAGGCGATCCCGGTGGCCAAAGATGCCCTGGCGGTGGCGGTGGGGGTGAACAACCCCTACAAAGGCGGCCTGACGCTGCAGCAATTGGCCGATATCTTCCAGGGTCGGATCACCAACTGGAGTCAGGTGGGCGGCCCGGATCGCCCAATTCGCGTTCTCAACCGCGCCCCCCAGAGCGGCACCTACACTGTCTTCCAAGAGCTGGTGTTGCTGGGGCTGCCCTTTGCCCCCGACAACCCGCCCTACTTCACCACCGCCACCGAAGATGTCACCACCCCTCTCCTGCGGGCTTTGGGAGAAGACGGCATCACCTACAGCACCGTGGATCAGGTGCAGAACCAGCAAACGGTGAGGATGGTGCCCATCGACGGCCAGATGCCCACCCGCGAGGCTATCCAAAGTGGCCGCTATCCTCTGGCCCGCAACGTGTTTTTGGTAGCACCTCAGAGAACCAGCCCTGCGGTGGCCGATTTCATCAACTATGCCCTCTCGGATCAAGGCCAACAAATCATTGGCCGCACCGAGTTCATCCCCCTTCGATAGCAACCCACAGCGGCAGCGGCGCGGAGCCGGTTGCGATGGCAGGAGTCACTATTGGCAAAGCCTGCACTCTAGGCGCCAGCAGGAGTGCGGGAGTATGTCACAGTTCAATTCTCTCGGCGCATGGCGCTCTCGTGCCACTTGCCCAATACCCTCTCCGATAAAGCGCTTAGGGAAATGAAGATCAGGATCCCCAAGCCGGTAACCAAGATCAAGGCTGCAAACATGCGCGGCACCTGCAGGTTGAAGCTGGAGATCAAGATCTGGTAGGCGATCCCAGCTCGCTGCCCACCGGTACCAGCCACGAACTCCGCCACCACCGCCCCAATCAAAGAAAGGCCGCCGCTGATGCGCAGGCCCCCCATGAAATAGGGCATGGCGCTGGGCAGCCGCAGGTAGATCAAGGTTTGCCAACGATTGGCCTTGTACAGTTGAAACAGGTTGAGCAGGTTGTGATCGGCGCTGTTCAACCCCAGAGTGGTGTTGGAAAGAATCGGGAAAAAAGCCACAATCCACGCGCAGACCACCATCGCGGCAAAGGTGTTGTTGCGCAGCCAAATGATGATCAGCGGCGCGATGGAGACAATGGGCGTTGTTTGCAAAAGCACCGCATAGGGGAAAAAGCTGCGCTCGATCCACTTGCTCTGGGTGAACACAATCGCCAGCACAAGCCCGGATACGGTGGCGGCCAAAAAGGCCACCACCGTGATCTGCAGAGTAATCAACAGAGAAGGAAAAAGCGTTCCCCAGTCGCGGATAAGGGTTTGCGCCACCAAAATCGGCCCCGGCAAGAGATAGTGGGGCATTCCTGTCACCCGCACCGCCACTTCCCAGCCCACCAAAAAGAGGATCCCGACAATAACGGGGGCCATCACCTCCAGATTGAACCAGCGGCCCAGATCCAACCCCTTTGCCGGCGCAGCACTCGGCCCAGCAGCGGCAGCCGTGGGTTGGAACCTGAGTTGTTCTCTAACCGCTCCGGTCAGCCTGGGCGGAGCCCAATCCGGCCAAGGCAGAGACAAGCGCTCCGCCGCGCCAAGGGATCCCAGCCGGCGATACAGCCAATTGAAAAGGGAGAGGAAAGCATCGAACATATCCTGAGGTTGATGAGGAAGGGGGCTCTACACAACAGGGAACACCGTCAAGGAAGGGATCCCGTCAGCGCGAACGTCCGGCCGAGAGGGGACGCAGATAAGGCTCCTGAGCCGCGCCATACATGGCTTCCTGGAGACGAGCCGACACTTCACGGCAGTAGTCGTTGTAAAGGGTTGAGGTGCGAAACTCTTCCGAGCGGGGATAGGGGGCATCGATGGGAATATCGGCTACCACCCGGCCCGGACGAGCCGCCATCACCACCACGCGGTTGGAAAGATAGACAGCCTCATAGATGTTGTGAGTAACAAAGATGACCGTCCAGTGCTTTTCTTGCCACAACTCCAGCAGCTCGCTGTTTAGCTTGCTGCGGGTGATCTCGTCCAAAGCACCAAAAGGCTCGTCCATCAGCAACACCTGCGGCTTGGTTACCAAGGCGCGAGCAATGGAAACCCGCATGCGCATACCGCCGGACAGCTCGCGGGGAAAATGGCGCTCAAACCCCCGTAGGCCCACCAGTTCTAGAGCTTCCAGAACATCTCGATCGGCTTTTGGCTTGGGCTCACCGGCCAACTTCAGGGGCAGGCGCACGTTGTCCATCACCGTTGCCCAGGGCATGAGGGCCGGCTCCTGAAACACAAAGGCCAATTTGGGCTCTCCTTGGGAGGTGTTTTGCCCCCATTCGATAGAGCCGGTGGTTAGGTCACCCAGCCCTGCGATCAGCCGCAGCACCGTGCTTTTCCCACAGCCAGATGGCCCCACCAAGCTGACAAACTGCTCCTCTTGGATGGTCATGTTCATGTCTTGCAAAGCCACCGTGCCATTGGCATAGGCCTTGCTGACATGGCTAAGGGTAATGACAGGGGCAGGCATGGCTTGCAGTTCCTAGGGGAGGGGACAAGAGGGTACCTTGCAAATCCAGCAAAGAGGAGAGAAGGTTACACAGGCACACCCCATACTTTAAAAATAACCCTCTCTGCCGCCTCTGCTTGGTTAGTAGAACTACAACTTTTGCCCTCAGGACGGGTTTTCAGAAGGTTTCTCAGGCAAAACTTGCCCTGAACCCAAACCCGAGCCGCAAGCCGCTATGATATTGCCGACCCCCACCTGGCCGAGGAACGCATGGGATCCCAATTTAAACCGGTTGAAGGTGCCGTCACTGCCCCACAAGGGTTTCGAGCTGCTGGAGTGGCCGCCGGCCTCAAGCCCTCAGGAGCTGCGGATCTGGCCTTGATCGTTGCTGACTGCGAGGCGGTGGGGGCGGGTGTTTTTACCACCAACCAGGTCAAGGCCGCTTGTGTTACCTACAACCAAGGGATCCTCGCCCAAGGGCAGCCGGTGCAGGCTATTCTCTGCAATGCCGGCCAAGCCAACGCCTGTACCGGAGAAGAAGGGGAACGCAACAACGCCCAACTGGCCCTCTGGGTGGGAGAACGGTTGGGGATCCCGGCCCAACAGGTGCTCACGGCCTCGACGGGGGTGATCGGGCGGCAATTGGAAATGGCCAAAATTGAGGCAGCCCTGCCCCGCCTGATCGACAGCCTCTCGCCAGCAGGAGGGGAGAGTGCTGCCCGTGCCATCCTCACCACCGACCTGGTGACCAAAAGCGTTGCCCTAGAGGCCGAGATCGACGGGTACACCGTCCGGCTGGGGGGCATTGCCAAGGGATCCGGCATGATCCATCCCAACTTGGCCACGATGCTGGCTTTCTTGACCTGCGACGCGGCTGTAGATCCCCATCTGTGGCAGCAGATCCTCCAGCAAGCTGCCGACCTCAGCTTTAACCAAATCACCGTGGATGGGGATACCAGCACCAACGATATGCTCCTGGCCCTGGCCAATGGCCGGAGCGGGATCCCGGCTATTCAAGCCGGCACAGCAGCCGCCCAAACTTTGGCGGAGATGGTCAACCAAGTTTGCATCCATCTGGCCAAGGCCATTGCCCGCGACGGGGAGGGGGCGACCAAGCTGCTGGAAATCCGCGTCCAAGGCGCCCCCGACGACAGGTCGGCTCGGCAGATGGCCCGTGTGATCGCCAGCTCTCCCTTGGTAAAGGCGGCAGCCTTTGGCAACGACCCCAACTGGGGACGGGTGGCCGCCGCCGCCGGTCGGGCCGGGATCCCTTTTGACAGCCGCTGCTTGGAGATTCGCTTGGGAGATTTTCTGCTTATGCAGGCGGGCATGCCCCTGAATTTTGATCGCCAGGCGGCTTCTGAGTACTTGAAGGGGGATCCGGTAACCTTCACGGTGGATCTCCACCAGGGATCCGGCCAGGGCATGGCCTGGGGCTGCGATCTCAGCTACGATTACGTGCGCATCAACGCCGAATACACCACCTAAAGGAGGGATCCCATTATGACCACCGAATCGAACGCGAGTGTGGCCCCAACCAGTCCTCCGATAAAAGACTTAGAGCCGATACATTTACGCTGAACATTGCTGTTCGCAACAGCGGGACGGAGTCCCCATATTGCTACCCAGCAATGAAGCGATGGCATCCCGCTCATTGCTGAGCAGAAAGGCGGCATGCCGCGACGCCCTGAGGAAGATCTCCAGGGCTCCATGCTGGCGCTTGGCATTATAGCTGGCCGCCTCTCTCGGCGCGACATACCTAGCTGTGCTAAACCTCGGCTACGCTGAGCATAGTGTGGGCTATTTTTCAGAGTAGTTCAGTCTATCGCCGACTAGGTAAAACTCCATAGACCAGCAAGGTGATTTGTGCGGTCAGCATGATTGGGAAAGCCTTGTCCTCTCTCGGTTTAGCTTAATCGGCGG
>NZ_JANSJH010000022.1:0-29069 GCF_047462495.1 Synechococcus sp. H55.2
GGGAGAGGGGCCGGGGGTGGTCGCCTATAGCAGCCTGGAGCGCTCAGGTGAGTGGCAAAGTGTCTTAATCTTGTTTGAAGCGACTTAGCTCCAAGAGGCTAGAGCAGCAACGAGAGGGGCTGGTGAAGAGGGTTGCTTTGCCTAAAACCTTGGCCGCTGTGGGAGCGACTCTCCTCCTGCTCAACAGCCCGGTTGCCCCTGCCCAGACGCTCCTCGACCGGCAGCCTGTGCGGGTGGTGCAAGGGATCCCTTTGTACCAAGAGGAAGTCTGGATTGGGGACGATCGGATCCCGGTTGCCATCGTGGTCATTTCCCTTACAGCGGGCCAACTGCGCCCCATCTGGGCCAATCCTGCCAGTTTGGTGGGTCTGGGGGAGCTGTCTTCCTTTGGCCCTGAACAGGGAGCCGTGGCGGCCATCAACGGCGGTTTTTTCAATCGCAACACCCGCCAGCCGCTGGGAGCCATTCGTCGGGATGGCCGCTGGATCTCCAGCCCCATCTTAGGCCGTGGGGTCATCGCTTGGTCGGATGGGACGGCAGGGCAATCCGTGCGCTTTGCCCGTTTGCAGATGCAGGCAGAGCTGCGCAACGACCTTGGGGATCGGATCCCGGTGGTGGGCATCAACAGTGGCTACATCCTGCCCGGGGTTGCCCAGTACACCCCTGATTGGGGATCCACCTACACCACCCAAACGGATGGTGAAATGCTCCTGATGGTGCGGCAGGATCAGGTGCAAGACATTCTGCCGGCAGGCCTGGCCGGTAGTTTGACGGTGCCGATCCCTCCCAACGGCTACGTATTGGCAGCGCGGGGTCTGGAAGGTGCCCTGGAAGCCGGCAAACTGATCGCGGGGGATCGCCTCAAGTTGAGCTGGACTGTGGATCCGCCAGAGCTGGCCGCCTACCCCCACATGCTAGGGGCAGGGCCGCTCTTGCTCTTGGACGGCCAAGTGGTTCTGGATGCCCAATTAGAGGGATTTCAACCCCTTTTCCGCCGCCAACGGGCTGCCCGCAGTGCCGTCGGTCAACTGGACAACGGACATTTGCTGTGGGTGACCGCCGGCAATGCCCAGGAAAACCAAGGGCTCACCCTGCTGGAGATGGCGCAGTTGATGCAGCAATTGGGCTGTCGCCATGCCCTGAACTTGGATGGGGGCAATGCTTCCACCTTGGTGCTGGGGGGAGAAACCGTCAATTTGCAACACCGACACCCAGAACAACGCACACCCCGAGTTCACAACGGCCTAGGGTTTTTCCCCAGTTCAAGTCGTTGACATACTTTCTGACATAGAGGGTAAGGGTTCTTGTTACCGAAAACAGCGGTGCCCATCTCCACGGTCGTTCGGGCTATTCACGCCAGAGAAAAGACTTGGCTCCAGTTGCACAACGGGATCCCGCCAATCTCAGAACCCAAGGCTCTAGAGCTTGTATAGGTTAGCCTTACGTGGGATCCAAACTGAATGTCCAATGCTTATTTCTCGTGATAGAAATAGAGATTAAACTGAGAACAAAAATTAGCCTTGAGATCGACCAGAAAAATAATTGAAGAGATAACTTGGCGAAAAATAGTTCCAGGATATAGAGGTTACATAATTCTTTGCGTCCCTTCTCAAAAAATATCGTTGATAAGTTGTTTTTGATGAAGGCAATTAATGGATTTGCATTTCGTCGCTTTCGAAGTCAGAAATTAAGTTTAAGTTTTTGGACTTGCAGTCACACTTTTTCCAAAGTGAAGTCGAGACAACATGGGGGGCTCTCCGGCTCCTAGCCGAATAGATCCCCCGCTGGGCAAGGCTTTTGAGATGAGCAGAGCTTCGCCGCCATCTGGTGGCCAGGCCGCCGATATCGGTATTCCTGTTTGCAAGAGCTCATCTCATTCGGAAAACATTGATTCCTTGCTTGCATTTTTATAAGATACTTTTGTGCTTAAGTAAAATACCTCTACACTCAGATTTTTGTTTGGACTTGAACGTTAATTAAGATTTTGTTCAAAAGCTTTTCTTTTGGGCTCCTGCCTCTTGTGCCAAAAAGCTAAGATGGGCAAGGATTGTGTTTTCTGTCACTCTATTTGAGAGGATTTGTATGCCGGCCAGAAGCAGAACCAACTCGTTGACGGATACGCACAGGTGGTGTTTCATGGAATCCATAGCCGACGCTCTCCACCACTTGTAGGCCCTGTGAACCTAGGGTCTAGTTCCTTAACCCACTTACGAGATCAAGCCGTGGTTTGCACTGCCTCTCCGAATCCTATGCCCTCCCCCAAGGATGCTGTTCCTGCGGCCCGGGTCAAGCAGCCTGCCGCTCACGACCGTTTCCTGCAGAGGGATGGAGCCTTCTCCACCCAGTTGATCCCCCAGGGATCCCTGCAGCTCTACACCCACCCCAGCCGGGGCATGTTTACACCCGTCATGGCTCAGGCGCTGCGGCTGGCCGGCCAGGGGACGCGGGTGTTGATCGTGCAATTTCTCAAGGGCGGGATCAACCAGGGGCCGGAAAATCGCCTCTCCCTGGGGCGATCCTTAGAGTGGGTTCGTTGTCGTCTGCACCGCTGCATCGATACGCCTCATCTGGAGCCCGAGGAGCGGGTGGCTCTGGATGAGCTGTGGCAATTTACTCAGGAGGCCGTCAGGAGTGGCCGCTACGACTTGGTGGTGTTGGATGAGCTGAGCTTGGCCGTGAAGTTGGGCCTGATCCCGGAGGCGCAGGTGCTGGATTTGATCGATCAGCGTCCGGCCTGGATGGACATGGTGATCACCGGGCCGGAGATGCCGGACTCCCTTCTGGAGCGGGCCGACTTGATCACGCAATTGCGCCTACGTGCAGGGATCCGTGCCGCTGATGCGAACGTTGCTTGTCCTCCCGATCCTCCTCAAGTCCCCTAGCTTTCCAGGGAGCCTGCTGCAGCCATGCTGAAAAACGACCGCTGGATCTGCGAGCAAGCGCGGCAAGGGATGATCGAGCCGTTCTGTCCTGAGCTGGTGAGGGCCGTTGAGTCTCGACCTGTTTTGAGTTATGGCCTGTCCTCTTATGGCTACGACATCCGCCTGTCGCCGGTGGAGTTCAAGATCTTTCGCCATGTGCCCGGTACGGTGGTGGATCCCAAGCGGTTTAACCCCAAGAACCTGGAAGCGGTGGAGCTGCACCACGACGAGATGGGGGATTACTTTATCATCCCGGCCCATTCCTACGGGTTGGGCGTGTCTTTGGAGCGGCTGCAAGTCCCGGATAACATCACCGTGATCTGCATTGGCAAATCTTCCTATGCTAGGGTGGGCCTAATTGCCAACCTGACGCCGGCTGAAGCAGGGTGGCGGGGCTATCTCACCCTGGAGTTTTCCAATGCCTCCAGCGCCGACTGCCGTGTGTACGCCAACGAAGGGGTGGTACAGCTTCTGTTTCTGGAGGGGGATCCCTGCCAGGTGACCTACGCCGACCGCGCCGGCAAGTATCAGGATCAGCCCCAGCAGGTGGTGGTGGCCAAGGTTTAGCTTAATCGGCGGGAAGCCCCGCACTGTATTGGTGAATTGTGTTGACTCAAGAGCCAATCAGTGTCGGGATGAAAGCCGTTCGTCCTACACTTGAGGAGAACAAGTTAAATCTCTGGAGAGGTTCCCGCCGTGGGTCGCACGGTGGCCGCACGCTGAGACCTCTGTACAAACAAGTCTGTGAAGCGTGAAGCCCATACTCTATCTAAGTTGCGTTTACTCAACGAAGATGAGTGTCGGGAGTCGTTCACACGCCTCCCTTCTCCTAAAGGGTGGAGGCTTCCGGTTGGTGATCCCCAATCCTGTTGGATCTCGTTTTCGATCCATCTCCATGCCCGACTTTTCTGCGTCCGCTTCCCCCAACAAGGTCGAGCTGCCGCTTGGCGCCGGCGACAGAAAGCCTGATCCGGATCTGCTCACCGCTGCCTACGATTACACCCTTCCTCCCGACCGGATCGCGCAAACGCCGGCGGAGCCCAGGGATCAGGCGCGAATGCTGGTGGTGTACCCGGATCGGCACGAGCATCGCCGCTTCTGCGACCTGCCCGATTACCTGCGGCAGGGGGATCTGCTGGTTCTCAACGATACCAAGGTGATCCCGGCCCGCCTGTTCGGGGCTAAGGAGCCCTCCGGGGCGCGGGTCGAAGTGTTGCTGCTGGAGCCTCAGTTGGAAGGGATCCCGACCGTTGCGCAGCCTCTGCCTGACCGGGTGGGGTGGCGGGTTTTGGTCAGGCCGGGCAAACGGGTCAAGGTGGGGGATCGGATTCGTTTTTGGAGCAAGGAAGGATCCCCCGCTGGGCTGAGGGCCACCGTTTTGGCTTTGGATCCTGAGACCGGCGGGCGAGTTGTGCAGTTTGAGTGGGAGGGGGCGCGGCCTTTTGAGGCAATCCTGGAGCAGGTGGGCCGGATCCCGCTTCCTCCTTACATCAGAGCTGCGGGCTCAGCCCAGGTTCGCCCAGGAGATTACCAAACCCTCTGGGCCAAACATCCCGGCTCGGTGGCCGCCCCCACAGCAGGTCTACATTTTACCCAGGAGCTGCTGCAGAGGTTGGCCCAGAAAGGGATCCAAATCGCCTACATCACCCTGAACATCGGCCTGGGTACCTTCCGCCCGGTAGAAGCGGAGCGGGTGACCGAGCATCGCTTGCACAGCGAGTGGCTCAAGGTGTCGGCAGAGACGGTGGCCGCCATCCAAGAAACCCAGGCCCGAGGGGGGCGGATCATCGCGGTGGGAACCACCGTGGTGCGCTCTTTGGAAACGGCAGCAGCCTCTGGCGCTCTGCAGCCCTGGCAGGGGAAGAGCGATCTGTTCATCTACCCCGGCTACTCCTGGCGGGTGGTTCAGGGCCTGATCACCAATTTTCATCTGCCCCGCTCCAGCCTGATGATGCTGGTGGCTGCGCTGATCGGGCGGCAAAGGCTGCTGGATCTCTACCAAGAGGCCATCGACCAGGGATATCGCTTTTATTCCTTTGGGGATGGCATGCTGATCTTGCCTGCGGGGGATCCCTGAGAGCTTTTGCAGGAACTGGCCCCGCCAGCCGGGGTTGAAGGACGGTCTTGCCTGCCGGCAAACCAGTTCCGGATGCGATCCCACTCCACCTGGTGATAGCCATCTGCCGCCCAATTGGCCCGCCGCTGCAACAGGTGCAGAGGAAAGAAGGTGGCCAAAGCCAGCACCGGGATCCCTGCCGAACGGGCTGACTGGATGCCGGGATAGGTGGCCTCAATGCTCAAACACGCCTGAGCAGACAGCTCCATCCGCTGCAAAAGCAAACGGTGGCGCTGCCCTGGGGCCTCATCCCCTGTCACGCGGTAGGAGCCGGCCAGCCGAGTCAGGGCCGGGCAACGCGACTGGAAACGCTCCAGAAAAGCACTGAGCTCGGCTGTCGATTGGCCACACAGCAGGCCGACCTTCAGTTGCAGCCGCTCCAGTGTCTCCAGGGTTTCCGCCAAGCCGGGAATGAGAGACCATTCCGTGTGCCCCTCTAAAGCTTGTTGGTAGTACAGGGCCTTGCGTTTTAGCAGCTCTTCCAGTTGTTTGGGGTTGAGCACCCGCCCCTGCTCTCCCCACAAAGCCGGCAGTCGCTCGCGATCCGGTCGGCCCAGGTAGTGCAGCCGGTAAAGCTCCCGCTGGGATCCCGACTGGGGCCAGCGTTGCGTAGCAACAACAGTCCAGGGGCGCAGGTTCTCTTCCACCAGCAGTTGGTTGATGGCCTGCAGGTGCAGACCCTCGTCATCGGCCACCACCCCACTCCAGTTCAGGATCACCCCTTGCAGCGCCATACAGGCCCCATCACCTTCTGCCCACAACCGCAGCTCGGCTGCCGGATCTCCACTCCATCAAAACTCGTTGACCTACTCCCCCATGGCGGCGCTGCAGCGTTTGCGGCTTGTCTATCCGTTTTGAACGCGACGCTCAAACTCCTCGCGGGTAGTGTCCACCAATTGCACCGCCTCTGGATAAAGCTCAGGATGGCTTTGCTTCAGCCAACTGAGCACCCGCGCCAGTTGGGCTGCACAGAGATCCAAATCGGCTTGAAAAATAACCGCCGCCGCCATGTGCTGAGCATATTCGGGCGGGTGGCCTTGCTGCGCCAGCTCTGCCGTCAAAGCGGCCAAGGCCTGCTGACGAACCGACGGCGACACACTTTCGGGAGAAGACATAGACCGAGCTCTTCAATCGGGAGAGTAGCGGCGCAAGGCTAGAGTGACGTTGTGCCCGCCAAATCCGAAGGCATTGACCAAAGCAGACTCGATGGCCATCGGCCGCCCCTTGTGGGGCACAAAATCCAGCCCCGCGCACTCTGGATCGGGGTTGTCCAAGTTGAGGGTGGGGGGAACCCAGCCGTGGTGGATGGCCAGAGCTGTGGCTACTGTGGCAATGCCACCTGCTCCCCCCAACAGGTGGCCGGTCATGGATTTGGTGGCGCTGATGGCCAAGCGGGGGGCATGCTCCCCGAAGACCGACTGGATGGCCTGGACTTCAGCGATATCCCCCACAGGGGTGCTGGTGGCGTGGGCGTTGATGTATTGAACTTGTTGAGGTTGGATCCCGGCGTCCTTGAGGGCCAACCGCATCGCCCGGGCTGCCCCCTCGCCGCCGGGGGCGGGGTTGGTCATGTGATGGGCATCGCACGTGAGACCGTAGCCCACTATCTCGGCGTAGATCTTGGCACCGCGGGCGCGGGCGTGCTCCAATTCTTCCAGCAACAGGATCCCGGCCCCCTCTCCCATGACAAAACCATCCCGATCCCGGTCAAAGGGCCGGCAGGCTTGTTCGGGGACGTCGTTGCGGGTGGAAAGGGCCTTCATGGCGCTAAATCCCGCCATCGACAAAGGGGTGACCGCTGCTTCCGTGCCGCCCGTAATCGCCACCTGCACTTCTCCCCTTTGGATAAGCCGAAAGGCATCGCCAATGGCATTGGAGCCGGAAGCACAGGCCGTAACCGTACAGGAATTGGGGCCTTTGGCGCCAAAGTGAATGGCCACGTGTCCCGCGGCCATGTTGGCAATCATCATCGGTACCATGAACGGGCTGCAGCGATCCGGCCCCTTGTGCAAGTAGATAGTCTGCTGCTCCTCCAAAACCCGGATGCCGCCGATGCCGGTACCCAAAATCACTCCCACCTGCTCGGCGTTGAGATCGGTGATGCGAAACTGGGCGTCCTCCAGCGCCTGTTGGGTGGCGGCCAAGGCCAGATGGACAAAGCGGTCGGTACGCTTGGCATCCTTGCGCTCCAAATAGTCGAGGGGATCAAATCCCTTCACCTCCCCGGCAATACGGCACTCGTGGCGGGAGGCATCGAAATGGGTGATCGGACCAATGCCGGAGCGCCCTGCCAGCAAGCTCTGCCAAAATTCGGCAGGGGAGTTGCCGATGGGGGTAACGGCGCCCAGCCCCGTAATCACAACGCGGCGGGTCGGCCTGAGAGCAGTGGCGGGATCCAGGGTAGCCATCGTCTGGTATCAGCCCAGAGGTATGGGGGCAGGTTAGGCAGCTTTCTTCGAGAGAATGTAGTTAACAGCATCTTGCACCGTAGCAATCCCTTCCGCATCTTCATCGGGGATCTCTAGGTCGAACTCCTCTTCAAAAGCCATGACCAGCTCCACCGTGTCGAGGCTGTCGGCTCCCAGGTCGTTCTGGAAATTGGCTTCCGGAGTCACTTTGTCGTCCTCTACGCCCAGTTGATCGGACACGATCTTGCGAACACGGCTGTAAACTTCGTCTGCGCTCATGCTTGGAATCCCAACTCTCGATTCAGCGTGTCTTGGCCAGGCCAACCGGCGGCCAATGAAGCAACCCTCATTGTATCGAACAACGGATCCCCTTGCTGCTGCAACCAGGGGATGTGGGGGTTGGGCCACGGCCTTTTCGGCGGTGAGAAGGAGAGGTTAGGATAGTTTACTGCATCTCTACAACTGGATTGTCAAGGAGACCTCGCTTCCATGCCCCGCGCTTACGAAACGATGCTGATTGTGCGTCCCGATGTGTCGGATGAACCCCTCGAACAACTGCTCAGCAGCCAGGAGGCGCTCCTGCGAGAGAACGGGGTGACCCAGGTGGAGATTACCAATAGGGGCAAGCGCCGCTTTGCCGGCTTTGAGATGAAAAAGTTCAAGGAGGGCCTGTACATCCAATTCAACTATGCGGCTGAACCGAGCGCGGTGGCCGCCTGGGAGAAAAATCTGCGCATCAACGAGAGCGTGCTGCGCTACATGACCCTCCGCGTCGGCTAGGTTTGACGGGATCCCCATCTGCGGGCATGATGGAAATGCTGGGATCTGCCCTTCGACCCCTGAATGGCCCTGTCATGAACTCGATTGTATTGATGGGCGAGGTTCTGTCCGAGCCGGAGCTACGCTACACTCCCGATAACTTGGCTGTTACGTCCTTGGTGATCGGCTTTCCCAGCCTGCGCCCGGATGAGCCACCCTATCGGGTGCGCGTTTCTTCTTTTGGGGAACTGGCCAAAAGGGTGGTGGACACTTGCCACGTGGGGGATCAGGTCACGGTGGAGGGCCAACTGCATATGAATGTGGTGGAGCGGGATGGGCGTAAGGAAAAGCTGGCCGAGATCACCGCGCGTCGCGTCCACCAACTGGGATCCGCCCAGGTTCTCTCTCTGACGGGGATGGGTGAGTTTGCAACGGTGGACTCCTCGGAAGGAGAGGGGGCTTCCCCACCGGAGCCGGACGATATCCCGTTCTAGCAGTGCCAGCTTTGCTGGGATCCCCCATGTTTGCGGAACTTGGCGCCGGATCCCCGCAAGTTATCGGCTACTCGCTGCAGGGGCGCCCCATTTACCTTTGCCGGCTCACCCAGGGGATCCGCTCCTTGCTGCTGGTCGGGGGAGTACACGGGGATGAGGTAGAAGGCTATGCCCTGATCGAGCGCTATGTGGCCTCTGGGAAATGGAGATCCTTGGAGGGCAGGGCAGCGCTTTGGGCGATCCCACGCCTGAACCCGGATGGCTGTGCCCTGGGGCAACGGCTCAACGCCAACGGCGTGGATCTCAACCGCAATCTGCCCACGCAAGATTGGATCCCGGCCTCTTTGGAAGCTCGCTATCCGCCGGGGCCAGCCCCAGGCTCCGAGCCCGAGACACAGGCGTTGTTGGCGAGTTTGGCCCAGATTCGGCCTCAGTTTATCCTCTCTGCCCACTCCTGCCAAAGCAATCCCTGCGTGAACTACAACGGCCCTGCCCTTGAGCTGGCCCAGGTGATGGCTGCTCACAATGGCCTGCCGGTAACCGACGACATTGGCTATCCCACCCCCGGCTCTTTGGGCACCTGGGCAGGGCAGGAACGGCGGATCCCCACCCTGACGCTGGAACTCCTGCGGGGCACTCCCCTCGACCAAGTCTGGCAGGAGCAAGCCGAGGCGCTGCAGGCGGTTCTGGAGTGGGCGGTTCAGGACGATGCGTTCTGACCTATGTCAAGATCTCTGAACTTTCATTGCCAATCCGACGAGTCATCCGAGATGCCCGCGGTTTTCTCGCCCAGATCTTCTACAACACAGATAGATGGAGGTAAAGAAAAGAGGAACTTGGAGTCGAAACCGAAGTCAAGCCTTGTCTTTTGCCCATCTGTTGGCCATTTGGAGGAAGTTGGTATGTTCAGCAGGATTTTGGTGGCGGTGGATCGGTCGGAGCTGAGCCAGGGAGTGTTTCAAAAGGCCGTCCAACTGGCCAAGGCCATGCAGGCCGAGATGATGCTCCTCCATGTTTTGTCTCAGGAAGAGCCCGGTGCGCCGGAGCCGCCGATGATCCTAGGTGTAGATTACAGCTCCACCATCAGCGCCGAGCTGTGGCAGTCTTATCGAGAGCAGTGCGCCATCTTCGAGCAAAACCAGATCGACTATCTGCGCTCGCTGGTGGAGAAAGCCGCTGAGCAGGGAGTTCGCGCCGAGTACAGCCTCAACTACGGCAACCCCGGTCGGGTCATCTGCGATCTGGCCCGCTCTTGGCCGGCGGACTTGATTGTGGTAGGCCGCCGCGGCCATTCTGGCCTGAGCGAGCTGTTTTTGGGCAGCGTCAGCAACTACGTGCTCCACCGCGCCCCCTGCTCGGTGTTGACGATCCAGGGCGAGTCTCTCAAAAAAGCAGCGCCAGCCAAAGAAGAGACAACCACCGCCTCTGCCGGCTGAGATAAGGCCCGCCGGCCACCGCCTTCCTAGGAGCCCGCAGAGGATTCTGCCCCACTCTCCAGCAAGCGATTCACTTCGGTTTCCACGCTGTTGAAGGTGCTGAGGTCGATGACGGCAATGTCCGGCTGATAGCTGCTTCGTACGTAGGCGCGCAGACCGGCAGACGTCAAGCTCAACGTCAAGGGATCCCGACCGTCCTCGGTTTTGGGCTCAAAGGTCAGCTTCAGATCCGGCTCGGCCAGGGCTTTTTGGGCGTCGGGATCCGTCTCCGGCACGAACTCCTTGGCGCGGGCGGCGTTGAGGCTGGAGAAGAGAGAGCTGAGGTTTACAGGCTGGCCCGGTCGCTCTGGATTGTCCCAGCGCAGCTCCAGGGATCCCTTCTCCTGCGGCAGAGGGTTGAGGGTGAGCTGCTCCCCTTGAGACTCCAGGATGACTTGGCCCACCTGGTTGGGGTTGAGGCGGGCAAGGCGGTGATCCCGCAGCTCCTCGAAGTCGGAGCGGAGAATGTCGGCGGTGCTGGTGAGCAGGGCGGCCACCGCCGGGTGCTCCGAGGTGATGACATAGACTTGACCATCTTTTTCCGATCCCAAGGCCACCCTCAGGGTTTTGCCGTCCTTGAGCTCAACGGTTAGCTGAGCAGAAGGCTTCTCCAGACCATAAGGAGCCAGCTCCGCCTTGGTTTCAGCCGGGAACTCCACCGCCTGCAGGCGAGACAACGTATTGAGCAGACGGTCGACGTTGAGGTCATCAGCAGGCAGCGCCCTGGGCTCGACGATCTGCCAAGTATCTTCTTGCCGCTGCAAACGAACAACCTCTGGATCGGCCTCAGCCAACTGCACCTGCAGAGACTTCACTGCCGCCGTCTCGAAGCGCAGCAGAGTTTTGTCCCGCAAAGCCAAAAGGGAAGGCAGCAGGGATCCCTTCTGGGCGCTGGCCAAGAGCACCACCTCTCCCCCTGCTGGCCGGGCGTAGAAGCCGGAACTGTCGAAGTTGTCGTTGCCGATGTCCAGGCGGTAGGGATCCCCTTCTTGGGGGAAGAGGGCGATCTGGTGGCGCGGCTGATCAAGACCAAAAGCGGCCAGGTCGGTGGCCCCTTCCAGCGTGATTTGAGGCGTGAGGCGGGAGAAGGTGTTAAGAAGTTGCTCCACCGGGAAGTCCAGCGCCGCCGACTGGATGGGACGGATAATGCGCCAACGGGATCCCTCTTGAGGGGCGCGCTCCAAAAGGATCTCCTCCGGTTCCCCCTCTTGGCGGAGCTCAATGCGGGCAATGGTGTCGGGGGCAAAGTGAAAGAGCCGCGCCCGCTCCGCCTGCTGCTGCTGCCGCAGTTGCTGGAAGTTATCGAAGAGGAAATACCCCAGCAGAGCAGCCACCGCCAAACCCAAAAGAATCCAGGTGCTGCGCTTGAACATGCTTGTCCTCCTTCGGCTCTACCGTCTTTGCCACCAGAGCACAGCTCCCGATCCCAACGCCACAACCGGCAGGAGCACCGTCGATCCCAGCACCAGCCAGCGGAAGTTTTGGCCGGTCAGGGTGAGACGGCGATCGGTAATGGATTTGGGGCGAATGGAGATTTGTTCAGTTCGCTCGGTGAGCCAGTTAACCGTGTTGAGGAAAAGATCGCGGTTGCCCTGCTGCCTCAGGTTGCCGTCGAGGGCAAAGTTGACGTTGCCGATCACCACCAGGCGGGCCTCGGTCGGCGACTCCTGGGCTTCTGAGTTGTTCTGATCGCCTTTCACCTGCCGGGTCAGGGCTACGCCCAAGGTCAGGGGGCCGGGCTTGTCTTGATTTGGGTCAAATTGCACGGGGCCAGCTTCCAGGTTGGGGCTGGTCTCCCCCCAGCTCTGCGGGCCGGTGCGCAGCAGGGGTGTGGCCTGGATCCCTTCGCGGGCTTGGGTTTCCACCGAACGGGCCAGAGGAAAGAGGGTCATCAGCCGCTGCTCGGCCAAGGGGGCGGTGATGGGGTGATCCCCGTAGGTGGTAACTAGGGCAACTGCCGGCCCCGTGCCCAGGAGTTGGCTGACGCTACTCACCTCGATAAGGATGTCATCTCCCAAAACCACGCCCCACTCCTCCAGCAAGGGATCCAAGCCGGCATCCACCCGCGGCCCAATGAGCAGCAGCAGCCGCCCCCCTTTGGCCAGGTAGTCCTGCAGCTTCTCCACCTCGCCGGGGAAGAGAGCCCGCTGTGGCCCCGCCAACACCAAAACCTCTGCCTTGTCCGGGATCTCGGCCTGCACCAGGTTCAAAGGCTCCACCCGATAGCCCTCCTGGCCGAGGGCTGCCACCGCCTGAGCCAGCGTTGGGGTGCCTTCCCGCGCTTCTAGGCCCACTTCCCCATGCCCTTGCACGAAATAGGCCAGCAACTCCCCGCGGTTGACCACTTTAGACAAGACGGGGGTCAGCTTGCTCTCCAGGTCAGGGGCAGGGGGCTGCGGCAGTTGCTGCCGGCTTTCTCCGGCCTCCACCACCAGGGTGTTGTTTTGCGTCACCTGCAGCCGCTGAATGGTGAGGGGATCCCGATTGGGATCGACAAACGCAAACTGGAAGCGCTCGGGGTTGAGGCGGCGGTAGCGCTCCAGTTGTTCCCGCAGGTTGGGATCCGGCGCCGTGGTAACCACCCAGACTTTGACGGGTTGCGCCAATCCCTGCACCAGTTGCCGGGTTTGAGGCGACAGGGTAAACAGGCCCTCCTCGGTGAGATCCAGGCGCAGGTCGTAGCGCACCGCCACCACATTCACCAGCACCAGGATGACGGCCATCGCCGCCACCGCCACCAGGATGTTGGCGTTGGTCTGGGTGGAGCGCAGCCCCAAGAACAGGCTCACTTCCTGCCGGTGGGTGAGACCCCACACCACCACCAGGGCCAGGCCTACTGCCAGCAAGCTGAGGGGCACCGCCGTCCAGCCGGTAAGAGCGGATCCCACCAGCAGGCCGATGGCAATCACACCAAGGCCGAGGATCCCCGCCCAATCTGCCAACGCCCGCCAATCTTTTATCACCGCACACCTCCCAAGACAACCTTAGCTCTGCTGCCAGCGCAGGCTTTCTACCGATTGCACCGTGGCAAACAGCCCCAGCAGGATGATGCTGAGGAAAAGGACGACGCTACTGCTGCTGAGGATCCCTTGCACCCAGTTGCTATATTGCTGCAGCAAAGAAATATGCCTCAGGGTAGCGGCAATCCAGTTGTTCTCTTGGCCAGCCGCCGCGTCGATCACCCAGAGCAGCAGGATTAGCCCAAAGGTGGCCACCGCGGCAATGAGGGTGCTGTCCGTCAGGGAAGAGATGAACAACCCCAAGGCCATGACACTGCCCGCCAGCAGAGCAAGTCCCACATAGCCCACCAAGGTCAGGCGGTAGTCCACTGCTGGGTTGGCGCTGCTCAGCACCAGCACGTGGTAGACCAGCGGCGGCAACAGCAGCGTCATAAAAAACACCCAGACCGCCAGCCACTTGCCCAGGGCCACCTCCAAGTTGGTAATAGGGGAGGTGGCCAGCAGCTCCATGGTGCCCCGCCGCCGCTCCTCGGCGTAGGAGCTCATGGTAAAGATGGGCAATAAAAATAAGGAAAGCGTGCCCAAGAGGTTGAGAAACTGCTGCGACAGGATGGTGGCGGCATCAAAGGGGTTCTCTTGGCCAAACTGGGCAAAGAGATCCACCTGCTGGGAAAAGCTGATCACCCGCACCAAGATATTAAAGAAGAAAAACCCCGCCAGCCCCCAGAACACCGCCGCCACCACATAGGCAATGGGGGAGGTGAAGTAGCCGCGCAGTTCTTTACGAAAAATGGCCACTGCTCCGTTCATGCTGCTTCCTCCAATGCGCCCTCAGATCCCTCTTGGGTGGTGAGCTGCAGGAAAATCTCTTCCAAAGAAGCCTGGGGACGGCCGATCTCGTAGAGGGCGATCCCCGCCTGCACCAGGGCCCTGGCCACCTCCGGGATCCAGCCTAAGGACTCTGTCCCGCCGTCGCGAACAGCAGCAGCGTTGCTTTTAAGCTGCACCTGCCAGCGAGGGGGATCGGATCCCAGGGGCTGCAAACTCACCACTTCGACCTGGGGCAAATGCTGCAGGGCCGACCGAATGGCTGCTGCTTCAGGAGCGCCCACCACCAGCTTCGCCTGCTGCCGATCCTGAAGCTGGGCTGTCAGCTCGGCGGGCGTGCCGATGGCCGCCACCTGGCCGCGGTTGATGATCACCACCCGGTCGCAGGTCATGCTCACCTCCGGCAAGATGTGGGTGGAGAGGATGATGGTGTGCTCTCCCGCCAAGCTCTTGATCAGGTTGCGCACCTCGATGATCTGCTTGGGATCCAGCCCAATCGTGGGCTCGTCCAGAATGATCACCGGCGGGTCGTGCACCAGAGCCTGGGCCAGTCCCACCCGCTGCTTGTACCCCTTGGAGAGCTTGCGGATCAAGGTGTGGCGCTTGTCTTCCAGGCTGCAGCGGCGGATCACCTCGTCCACCCGCCTAGGCCGGTCGCCGGGGCTGACCCGCTTGATCTGGGCGACAAAGTGCAGGTAGGCCTCCACGGTCATATCGGGGTAGAGGGGCGGGTTTTCCGGCAAATAGCCGATGCGCTGCCGCACCGCCATCGAGTTTTCGTGGACATCAAACCCGGCCACCCGCGCCGTCCCCTCGCTGGCGGGCAGATACCCTGCCAAAATGCGCATGGAGGTGGTCTTGCCGGCGCCGTTGGGGCCCAAAAATCCCATGATCTCGCCGGCGTTGACCTGGAAAGAGATATCGCGAATGGCCGTAAAGCTGCCGTAGGTTTTGCTCAGATGCTCCACTTCGATGGCAGCCGTGGTTGCAGGAGCAGTGGATAAACCTATCATCGGCGGCTCCTAACCTAGAGGGTCAGCGTGAGTTGGCCAACAGCCTAAGTCTGTAGGTGTGTAAAGCGAGCAGCCCCTGTCTTGAAACAAACAGAGGTGGGGAGCGACAGAGGCGGCAGCGCTGAGGCCATCAGCAAACTTAGCACAGCGGCGGCGGGGATAAGCAAACGGCACCGGGATCCCCTCCCCCCTTTTGGTGGGGTGCTCAGGGGGCCAGGGATCCCCACGCTTCCAACCCCAAGACTCGGCTCTCCCCAGGACAGGGCGCCACCACCTCGCCAATAGGGAAGGCTTCCGGCAGCAGCGATCTCAGCAAATCTTCCGCCTCAGGGGGCACCACCAGCACATAGCCCACCCCCAGGTTAAAGGTGTTGAACATCTCCAAAGTCTCCACCTGGCCCTGCTCCTGCAGCCAGAGAAATTCCTGTGGGATGGGCCAACTGTGGGGCTGCAGCCGCGCCGCCTGGTCAGGAGCCAAACAGCGGGGCAAGTTTTCCGGGATGCCGCCGCCGGTGATGTGGGCCATGCCGTGGATGGGGATCCCTGCTGCTTGCAGCCTCTGCACCGCCTGCACGTAGATGCGGGTGGGGGTGAGAAACACCTCCGCCAAAGGCCGATCCCAACCAGAGGGCTGGTGATCCCAGCGCCAGCCCCGCTCGGCCACAATGCGTCGCACCAGGCTGAAGCCGTTGCTGTGCAGGCCGCTGCTGGGCAAGGCCCACAGCCGATCCCCAGCCTGCACCCGCGAGCCGTCGAGAATGTCCGCCCTCTCGACAATCCCGACACAAAATCCCGCCAGGTCGTACTTGCCGGGCGGATAAAACCCCGGCATCTCCGCCGTCTCTCCCCCCAGCAGTTGGCAGCCGGCCTCTTGGCAGCCCTCCAGAATGCCGTCGATCACCTGCCAGAGAGCTTCCGGCTCCAGCTTGCCGGTAGCCACGTAGTCCAGGAAAAACAGCGGCTTGGCTCCCACCGTCAGCACATCGTTGACACACATGGCCACCAGGTCGATGCCCACTCCGCGGTGCTGCCCCCACTGCTGGGCAATCTCCAGCTTGGTGCCCACCCCATCGGTACCGGCAACCAAAACCGGTGCCCGGTAGCCCGCCGGCAGCTCGAACAGGCCGGCAAAGCCGCCAATGCCCCCCAAGGTTCCTGAAGAACCTGAAAACGGGACTTTAGTTCGTTCAACGCGCTCCCGAACCCCCTTGACAAAGGCGCGGCCCAGATCGATGTCAACCCCTGCTGAGCGGTAGTCCAAGATGCCGAAAATCCTTGTGCTGACGGGACTTAGGCTTTTGCCCTCGACCGGGCAAGCTTGTCAACTTAGAAACCTATGGTACATTAACTTCTGTTTTACTGTCGCAGTGGATGTTGTACAGGAGTTTCGAGAGGAGCGCGGCCTCATGCGAAATTGGAAGCGGCTAGGACAGGGACTGGCTCCCGCCCGCCAAGTGGGCTTAGTCGGCTGTCTCTGTGTTACGGCTCTCAGCTTGCCGGCAGGCATGTTGGGCAGCCCGAACTCGCAGGCACAAGCCTCAACTCGCAGCGGATCTCCCAGTGCCAGAGCAACCCAGCCATCCCCCAAAGCCCACTCGCTCTCCCCGGCAACTGACCTTATCTCCCCTTCCCAACCCAACGCCCCCCTGCCGGCCAAACTCGGCACCTTGCACTCGCAGGACTCGGAGTCTCTCCTCCTATCTCGACAGGCGATCCCTTCGCGGCCGACAGAAGAACCTACCCTCAAGATCGGCGAACAACAGCAGTCGTCCAGCCAGCCTGTCTCCACCCTCTACGACTACCAGATGGACGGTCGGCAGGTGGTCACTGTCTATGTGAAGGATTTGCCTATTGTCAGCTTTGTCGAGCAGCCTGGGCTGGAACCACCGCTGCTGCGGGCCAGCACCCTGGTGGCCCGGCTCAACCAAATGGCCCAGGGATCCCTGAAGGACACGACCATCGCCCTGGCTTGGGCAGAGCCCCAATCCGGGGATCCCCTCTACGCAGTTCAGGTCAACGGCGAGGAATTGCTGCGCATCGACGGGGGAGTGCTGCTGCCAAATCACCAACGCCCGGTGGATACGGCGGTTTTGGCTGCCAATCGTCTGCGCCGTCTGCTGCTGGATGCGCCCCCCATTTCGGCTCCGGCCCTACCTCAACCGGCTGCTCTCACCGCCAAGGCCACCGTTGTAGGCCCTAAGCCAGAAACAGCCGCTCAACCAAAACCTGCCCCTGTCCGTACCGTTGGGCCTGTGCAGGAAGGGATCGCCTCTTGGTATGACCTGCACCCCACCCGCCATGAGATGACGGCTGCCCACCCCACTCTGCCCTTCGGTACCGAGGTGCGGGTCACCAACCTGAGTAACGGGCGCCAGGCCGTCGTGCGCATCAACGATCGCGGCCCCTTCATCCCCGGTCGGATTATCGACCTTTCCCTGCGGGCGGCAGAGGCCCTGGGGATGGTGCGCTCTGGGCTGGCGCCGGTGCGGGTGGAAGTGGTGCAGCCCTAGGCTAGGGTACAGGCGAAAAGCGCTTGGAATCGGGGGAATAGCGCCAAGAAATGCCGTCGGGATCCCGGCTGCGGCTCCACTCCGGAAAACCGGTTTTGAATTTCCAGTAGGTGATGGCGGAGACCACTACCCCCAGCCGCTCCGCCAACTGGGTTTGATTGAGGGGGCGCAGCGTCGCCCGCGGCACTGTAATCGCCTCCTGGGCAGCCGGCTCTTGAGGGGGCACGGGCAATGAGGCTGTGGCTGCAGTTGCCAGTGCCTCCCGTTCCAACGGACGACTGGGACTGGGCCGCAGCAGGCTGAACTGGCTCAATAGGCCGACGTTTTCCAGGTTCAGAAGATTTTCTAGGTTAGAGGTCTGATGGATTAGCTCCAGCTCACGGCGCAACTCATCCTCCAGCACTCGCAGATAGTGTTCCCGCTTTTGCTCCGACTCGGCATCCTTGAGCAGACCCAGGGCAAAGCTGAGGTTCGAGAGGGGCTCACTCAGATCTTGCAAGAACTTCTTGAACAGAGTGCCCTTCACATCCGTGAACTGCTGCAACTGCTGCAGTTTTTGCCGCAGTTCCTCGATTCTTTTCTCTTCCAGCTTGCGGCTCTCCAGGCTCTGCCGGTGGTTGTGCAGGGCAATTTCAATGGTGGTGTAAAGTTCCCGCTCTTTGAAAGGCTTGATGATGTAACCGAAAGGCCGGGTCTCTTTGACGCGGGAGAGCGTATCGTCATCGGCGTAGGCCGTCAGATGCACCACCGGAATGTTGAAGCGCTCGGTGATCCGCTTGGCGGCTTCGATGCCGTCGATATCCCCCTTCAAGACGATATCCATCAAGACTAAGTCCACCGACATCTCTTCCAGCCGTCGGATCGCTTCTTCGCCGGAGGAGGCGATGGCCGGCACCGCATAGCCAAATTTTTTCAGGACGTTGGCGATATCCTTGGCGATGATCTTCTCGTCTTCGACAACCAGAATGCTGCCTTTGGCAAGCATGGGAACTTTCTTCAAGGCTGGCTCCTCGGAAAGGTAATGATGAAAGTGGTACCCGATTTGTTTCTCAATTCTATCTTGCCCTGGAGCTGATCGGTGAGGGTTGCAACCAGTTGTAAACCCAGAGATTGAGTTTCCTTGAAGTCGAAATCGCGGGGCAAGCCGATGCCATTGTCAGAGACGCGCAACTGAGTATATTTGCGGGTTTGGCTAAAACAAACCTCTATCTCCCCGCTGCGACCTTTGGGGAAGGCATACTTGAGGCTGTTGGTGACCAGCTCGTTGATGATCAGGCCACACAAAACTGCATCGTCGAGGTTGAGGCGGATCCCTTCGGCGCGGATGCTGGCGCGAATGCTCTCGGGGTTCACTCCGTAGGAGTGAAAGAGGTTGGAGATCAAATTGTGTAAGTATTGCTTGAGATCCACAGCGGCCAGATTGTTGGATTGGTACAGGCCCTCGTGGATCAAAGACATCGCTTGAATGCGGCTGCCGGCATCCTTAAAAACGCGGGCGTACTTGCGGCTTTTGATTTGATCCGCCTGGAGCCGCAGCAGGCTGGAGATGATTTGTAGGTTGTTTTTGACGCGGTGGTGAATCTCCCGCAGCAGAATCTCTTTTTCCTGAAGGGCAGCCTGGATCTGCAGCTTCGCCTGTCTTTCTTCAGTAATATCTTCGCAAATGCCAATAACGAAGAGGTTTTTGCCTTCGGGATCCCGCACTGCCGAGACCGCCAGGCGGCACCAAACCACCTTGCCGCTGCGGTGGATGTAGCGTTTTTCTAGGTGGTAGTGATCTTGTTGGCCGTTCAAAACCTCCTGGAAAAGTTGCCAATCTTTGCCGATATCTTCCGGATGGGTGAGGTCGCAAAAACTCATGTGGGTCAGTTCGGCGGCGCTGTAGCCCAAGATCTCTTCCAGGGCGGGGTTTACCTTGAGGTAACGGCCCTGTCTATCGACGATGGAAATGCCCAGGGCCGACTGCTCGAAGATGCCCCGCAGGCTCAGCTCGCTTTGGCGCAGGGCCGCCTCCGCTTGTTTGCGCTCGGTAATGTCCAAAATTTGGCTGAGAAAGTAGCTGGGATCCCCTTGGGCGGTGCGCACCAGGGTGATGCGGAGAAGGGCGTAGACGATTTGCCCGTTCTTGTGGATGTAGCGCTGTTCCTGTTCGCAGTGGTGCACCTCGCCGGCCAGCAGGCGGTTACTGTTTTCCAAGGTGACGGCGATGTCGTCGGGATGGGTGATGTCGAGGACGGTTTTTCCCTTGAGATCCTCTAGGGTGTAGCCCAGGGTTTCGGTAAAGGCGGCGTTGATCTGCAAATAAGTGCCGTCCACCTGGGTCATGGCCTTGGCAATCGGGGACCACTCAAAAGATTGGCGGAAGCGTTCTTCACTTTCTTTGAGGGCGATTTCTGCCTCGACGCGGGCGCTGATGTCGATCACCTGGTTGAGAAACTGGGTGGGCTGCCCTTCCTCATCGCTGAGAAGCGTAGCCTGAAACAGGACATGGACGACCTGACCGGAACGATTGATGTAGCGAATCTGGCGCTGGCTGACAGAGACTTTCCCCACCAACAAAGCCTCATTGGCCCCCAGCAGTTGATTGACATCTTCCGGGTGGAGAATGTCCAGTTGTTGCCGATGTTTCAATTCTTCGGGAGTATGGCCGACAATCTGGGCAAAAGCCTCGTTGACCTGGATAAATCGCCCCTGCAAATCCACCAGGGCAATTCCATTGGGGGCCAGCTCAAAAATCTGCCGGAAATGGTTGGCACTCTGTTGCCAGGCTTGCTCTATACGACGACGTTCGGCTTCCAGTTGCTTGGACTCGGTGATGTCTTCGACGATCCCTGCCACTCGATAGATTTTGCCCTCTTTGTCGGCAATAGGAAAGGTACGTTCCCGCAGCCAGAGGATGCAGCCATCGGGGCGGCAGAGGCGAAAAACCACATCGGTGGGTTGGCCCTGAAGTTGGGCTTGAAAAATGGTGGGGAACAGCCAGCGATCGTCAGGGTGAATGTGGCGCATCCAGGCCTGGGGATTGGCGTAGGCCTCTGCAGGGGAAAGGCCCCAAATGGTTTCACAGGCGGGGCTGACGTAAATCAGCTCTTTGCCGCAGAGCGTTGAAATCCAGAACAGTTGTTGCGTATTCTCCGCCAGTTGTAGAAAACGATGTTCGCTTTCTCTGCGGGCTTCTTCTAACTGTTGTTGTCGTTCTTTAAGCTGGCGGGATGCTGTGATATCAGTAACAAATCCTTCAAAATAGAGGGGATCCCCCTGCTCGTCGTACAGGGTGCGGGCATTTAAAGAAATCCAGATGACTTTGCCGTCTTTGCGGCAGACCTGGCGCTCTGCATCCACGACTTGACCTTCTCTCAGCATGTGCTGCAGGAACTCAGATCGCTGCTCTGGGTCGCTATAGATTTGGGTGCCGATATCGGAGACATTGCGCATCAAATCTTCCGGGGATTCGTAGCCGAAAATATGGGCCAGAGCTGGGTTGGCAGCCAGATATTTTCCCTCAGGGGTGGTTTGAAAAATGCCTTCGACGGCGTTCTCGAAGATCTGTTGGTAGCGGGCAGCGGTGCTGCGGCTGTGCTGCAGTTGCGCCCGAAGTTGCGCGAGGGCTTGTCGCTGCTCCTGGGCCTGGAGCAGGATGTGTCGCAGGCTGAGGGCGATGAGGTCGATCTGTCCCCGTTCGGGGAGGCTCAGTGGGCGGGGGCGCTCCCCCCGCAGGTGAAGTGTCGCCAGCGGCCTCCCGCCCTCATCCAGCAGGGGAAAGGCTTCCTGAAAAGGCCAAGATCCGCCGATGGGGTTGGGCGGCTCGTTGCCGGGGATCCGCTGGGGGTCGCGGTAGAGGATCCCTTTTGCAGGCGAGTCGGGATCGGATCCCGGCTGGACCAGTTCTAGATAGACCAAGGGGACGTTCAGCAGTTGCCCCAGCAATTGCAACAGCGGGTACAGCGCTGCAGCGGACTCCGTATTCAATTCTGTATTCAGTTCAGTTTGAAGGGACGGCTCCTCCCTGGCGGCGGCCTGCCCGGGAACAAAACCGTTCACAACGGATCTCGGTGACCTAGAAATGGGAGGCGACATGGGAAAAACTCGGCTGGGAAGCTAGCTCTACCCAGTCCATCGCGATAGATGGGGGGCACCTGCTGAGTTGGTCTTCACAGGGCAAAAAGCAAAGGATCCCCGGCAGGTACGCCCGTTCTGCACCCACTATCTATACTTTAGCGATGCTCTGGAGAAACTTTAGTGAAACATGCTGCTGACGGAGCTGTCTTCGTGGATGCGCCAGATCGCCTCTCCCAGCACGTTCGCCACCGAGAGGACGGTCAAGCCTGGAAAATGCCGCTCTGGAGGAATGGGGATGGTGTTGGTGACGATCACCTCTTCAAACAGACCGCCCTGCAGGCGTTCGATGGCCGGATCGGAAAAGACAGGGTGGATGGCGCAGGCATAGACCGCCTTGGCCCCCGACTTGCGCAGCAGCTTCGCCCCTTCCGAGATGGTGCCTGCCGTGTCGATCATGTCGTCTACGAGGATGGCGATTTTACCGCGCACATCGCCAATGAGGTTCATGACTTCCACGTCGTTGTGGGCCTGGCGGCGCTTGTCGATGATTGCCAGCGGAGCTTCCTTGAGTTTTTTGGCAAAGGCACGCGCCCGCGCTACCCCGCCCACATCGGGAGAGACGACCACAATATCTTCGTCGAGCAGGCCTTTTTCTTTGAGGTAAGCCTGCAGTACCGGCTGGGCGTAGACGTGGTCGAGGGGAATGTCGAAGTAGCCCTGGATCTGGGCCGAGTGCAGATCCATGGCCAGCACCCGGTGTGCCCCCGCCTGGGTGATCATGTTGGCCACCAGCTTGGCGGTGATGGCTTCCCGTCCGGCGGTTTTGCGGTCGGCGCGGGCGTAGCCGTAGTAGGGCAAGACGGCAGTGATCTGGCGGGCCGAGGCGCGGCGGCAGGCGTCGATGATCACCAGCAGCTCCATCAGGTGATCGTTGACCGGGCGGCAGGTGGGCTGCACCAAGTAGACATCGGCACCCCGGATCGACTCCTGGATTTGGATGTACAGCTCGCCATCGGCAAAGCGCTTGCGCAACATAGGCCCCAGATCCATGCCCAGGTAGCGCGCCACCTCCTGGGCCAAATCCGGATTGGCGCTGCCTGAGAAGATTTTGAGGCGGTTACTATCTGAGATGGGCGGCAGGGGAGAAGGGCGAAGCAGAGGGGCAGGGCGAACCACAGATCGATGCTGAACTCGTCCGTAGCCAACGCCTGACGGCGAGCTGCCGCTATCGTAGCACCGACGCTTGCAACCTCAGCAACTGTATTCTTCGGGATTTTGGGTCTGGGGGGGCAGGTTAGCATAGACGGGATGAAGGTGGAGCTGCTGCACATCCACAAGCGCTTTGGGGCGGTACAGGCGAACCGCGATGTGTCCTTGCGGGTGGAGGCGGGCACGATCCACGGTCTGCTGGGGGAAAATGGGGCCGGCAAAAGCACCTTGGTCAAGATCCTGAGCGGCTTTCTGCGCTGCGATCTGCGGGTTGGACATTGAGTCGGCGCTGTGGGTCTGGAGTCAATTGCTGGAACGCGCCCAAGCAGGGACGGCTATTGTTTTTGCCTCGGCGGATTTGGACGAGATCTTGCCGTACAGCAACCAAGTCCTGGTGTTCAGCAGCGGACAGGTCTCGGAACCCATGCCGGCGGCGGAGCTCACCGTTTCGCGGCTGGGGCAGTTGATGACTCTCCCCGTCCTGCCCAGCACCCACGCTTTGCTGGAGCATTTGTGAAGAGCATAGCAATCCAACAGAGCAAGGCTTAGAGTAGCAGTGGCCCCAAGCCTTTTTGCTCAACGAATCCGGCCATGGGATCCCAGGATAACATTCCACCTGAGGGAGCCGAGCAGTCCCGCTCTTACTCGTTCAACTTCACCGTTTCGGGATCCCGGCAGCAGGTTTTGCGGGGGTTGCAAGCCTTGCTGGAGCTGGGTTTGCTGACGCCGGAGCACTTTCGCCATCTGGTGGAGCAGTATCGGCTGGAGGCGGAATCGGCGCCAGGAGCCACTTCTGTCGGCGGGGGGATCCCAGCCAGTCTGGGCTCGGCCTACGTGCTCTGGATTTTAGGTTTGTTCGGCCTTTGCGGTCTGCACCGCTTCTATCTGGGTCGCTGGCGCACAGGGCTGCTCTGGCTGCTGACTTTTGGGCTGCTGGGGATCGGCCAGCTCCTCGATTTGATCTGGATCCCGCAGATGGTGCGGGAAAGAAATGCTGGCTTGGCCGGCTCTGGGGTTGTCGTGGCGGGGGAAGAGCCGCCAGCCGAAACCAGGGAGCTCTCCTCTCCCCCGGGGATAGCTGTGTTGTTGCACAACTTGCTGTCTGAGCTGAGCGTAGCTTGGCTGCTGCTCCTGGGCCTGTTTTTGGTGGTGGTCTCTTCGGGGGTGCTGGCGGCCAGCCGCTGGCAAGAGTTTTCCCCGGCAGCTCAGTACGGGGTGCTCTTGGCTTATACGGCGGCGTTTGGGGTGGGAGCGAGGTGGGCGCAGCGGCAGGACGGGCTGCGTCTGACAAGCCAAACTTTAGAGGCTGTTGCTTTGCTGCTGCTGCCGATCAACATGTGGGCGCTGGACGGGCTGGGGATCCCGTGGGGGATCCGAGCTGTTGCTTTGGGGTTACTCATAGGGATCCCGTGGGGAGCCTGGCGACGGGCCGACTTGCTGGGGGCGGGTTCTGCTTTCTACGGAACGTTGGTGAACTTCTTATCTCTTTCTGGTTTACACCTCTTCTGGAGCCTAGGGCCGCCGGAGTCTCGTCCCACCCTTGTCCTTGGGATCCTCTACTTGGGGATCCTCAGCACCGTGATTTACACCTGGAGCCGCCGCTCGCTGGCCCGGCTGTGGCTCATCGGGGCGGCTGGCTCCTTGTTGATCTTGCGGGGGCTGCTCTCAGGGCAGGTGCAGGTGTCGCAGTTGGGGTTGGCGGTGGCCCTCTTGGGTTGGCTGCCCCAAAGCCCGGCTGAGGACTACGAGCCGGCTCAGGTGGGGCGGCCCTGGTGGAGCGGGGTGCTGTTGATTTTGGGCTGGCTGCTGGCGGCCAGCGACTGGGGGGAGAACGCCTGGCAGGTGTTGGCCATCAGCCTGCTGGGAATCCGCTTCTTAGCGAGGCGACTGAGCCAACGTCAGCAGAGGGTGGAGTTGGCGCTGCTGTTTTTGCTGGGTCTGGAAACTGCCTGGGCCTTTTGGCAGGTGTGGCCGGCAAGCTGGCGGGAGAGCGTGCTGGCGCTGTTAACGGGTGGGTTGCAGCCCCTCGACTCTGTTTGGGGGCTGCTGGGGCTGGTGCTGTTGCCCTATGAGGTGCTGTGGCTGGGGCTGGCGGCCCGCTGGCAGCAGAGACCTCGGGAAGGCGAGGAGGCGGGTTTTGCGGCGCTGGCAGAACCGACGGAGCGCTTGGTGTTGGGGCTGGGCGGATCCCTCTTGCTTTTGAGCTTTCCCCAGCCGGCGATTTGCTTTTGGCATTTGCTGTTGAGTACTGGCATCCTGGCCTGGTGGCTGCGGCAGAAGTCCAGGGTTGGCGCTGGGTGGGTATTTCTGACCCATGCCTATGGGCTGGGGGCGCTTCTGGCCGGGATCCGCTGGCTTTGGCCTGATTGGAGCCTGTCCAGTTGGGGGGCCATCTTGCTGCTGCTGGGCTTGCTGGAATGGACGGGGCGGGTGGCGCTGGGCGGGCGGTTGTTGGCAGCCTCAGGACATTTTGGGGGACTGCCGGTGCGGCTGTGGCAGCAGAGCGCCGAAGGGATGGGGCTGGTGCTGCTGGGATCCAGCTACTTTGTGTTTTTGGCGCAGGGCACGGAGTCCATTGGCTGGCTGTGGCTGGCGGTGCCCTCGGTTTTGACGGCGGCGCAGGTGTGGGCCTGGCCGCCCCTGGCGTTTATGCCTCGCTGGTTGCAGATCCCGGAGCAAGGGGGATCTTTTTCTTGGCGACAAGGGATTCCGGCGCGGGGATCCCTGCGCCTTCTGGCGGTGCTTTCCCTGGTGATGGCCCAGGGGCTCACCCTCGGCAGGCCGGGCCTGGATCTGCTCGGGCTAGGGCTGGGAGTGCTGCTGCTGGCAACTCAGGTGTGGCTGTGGGCTTCTCCCTCTCCCAGTTCTCCTACTCCAGAAGCACTGCTGGCGGTGGCCTTTGGTGTAGGGATCGGCCTGGTGGGAATCAGCCGGCTATTGCCGACGCTCACGGAAGCGGAGTGGCTGCTGGCCTTGGCGGTGCTGGGGTTGCTCTTGAGCGGCTGTCGCTACGGAATTTTGCGCCTCTCTTCTCGCCTACAAGCCGCTTACCGACCGGCCCTGGATGGCTGGGGCCTGCTGTTGGGGTTGGTGCTCCTCTTTGCCCTCACAGTGGCGACAACGGCGGCCCTGGCGGATCCTTCTCGGCTCCCCATTTCCGTCGGCAAGCAGCCCATGTTCCCCGGCGCTCTGCCCTTGGCGGCTGGGGTGGCCCTGGTGGCGCTCGGCCTGCGGCTGGGGGTGGCTCTCTCAAGGGGTGGCTCGGCGGTCGTTGGCGCCGACGGGACGGACTCTGCCACCGGCTCGGTTTCCTGGGCGGTGGTGGAAGGGATCGCCTACGGGCTGATCTGGGCTTTGGAGCTGGGGGCGACCGGCATCCTGCTCTGGGTTGTGCAGGGATCCCGTCCCGTCCTGCCTCTGTGGGCCGTCCTCAACCTGGGCTTGGGGATCCTCTTCTGGATAGGGCCGGAGAAACTCCTGTTCCCCGGCGGGGGAGAGCTCCTGCAGCGAGTCCAGACCCTGAGTTGCTGGAAGACAGGGCCGCTGATCTATGCCGGGCTGGGTTGGCTGGGATCCCATGCCCAGTGGAGCGAGCTGACGGGCGTGGGCAGCTTAGGCCTGGCCATCGTGTTGTTGGGCCTGGGGCAGGGGATCCCAGGGGCACAAGAGCAAGGTGGGGACTCCGTCCCACTTACGCGAACGGAAGAAGACCCTCCCGTCAACTGGAAGGGGATCCTGGGGGCCTGCGGGATGTCACTGGCTGCCTACGAGAGCTGGATTCACTTCCTGAGCCAGCAGACAGGGGGATCCTGGGGAGATGGACTGGTGCTGACCGCGTTGCTGGGATGGCTCCTGGCAGTGGTCTACCGCCTTTGCCCCCCTTGGCTGGTGGCGACCCTGCAGCTTAAAAGAGCTTGGCTGCGCTGGATGGCCTCGGCCAACTGGGCCCTGGCCAACCTCGTCCTTTGGCCTGCGCTTTTCGATCTTCGCCTCAGCCGGTGGGGGCGGCTCCTCTGGGTGCTGACGGGATCCGGCCTGGCGGCCTATGCCGCCGCCCAGGGGAGAAGATCGACGCCGGGATCCCCGACAGAGCCGGGCTGGCTGCCAACGGCCTGGTGCCACCTCAGCGCTTGGCAGGGAGTCGGCATCTGCCTGGGTAGTATGTGGCTGGGCTTCCCCAGCTTGAGGGTGGAGCAATGGGCCGGATCCCTGCTCTGTGGGCTGGGACTCCTCTATTACTTTCTGCCCTGGCAACGGTGGGGCTGGCCGGCGGATCCCTGGTCAAATACGGCCTTGGTGGCGCCGTTGCTGGCCCTGGTGGTGACGGCGGGCGGCGACAACAACAGCAATTTGTTGCTGGGGGCAGCCTACTACGCTTTCTTGGCCATCTGGCGCTCCCAGGTGCGCCTGGGCTACATCAGCTTGTTTTTGAGCAACTGGATCCTGTGGAATTACGGCTGGCAGCAGGATTGGGCTTCCCTGACCCTCTATGCCCTGCCTCTGGTGGGATCCCTGCTCTATGTGGCCCAGGTGGATCCCGGACTGCAACAGGCTGGTGCTCGAGAGAGTCGGCACCGGCTGCGGGCCTTCTCGTCGGGTCTATTGGTGTTGGTGACTTTGATCGAAACCCACGGGCAACTGGGGGCGGGGTTTTGGCCGGTGGGGCTGGGCTTGGCTTTGGGGGTACTGGGTTTGGCGCTGCGGGTGCGGGCCTACCTGTGGGCGGGCACCCTGGGCTTTGGCCTGGGCGTCTTGCGGCAGGGGTGGCTGTGGGTAACCACTGACCCAATCCTGTTGTGGGGGATGGGGATCTTGCTGGGGGTGCTCTTGATTTGGGCAGCAGCCAATTTTGAGCAGCGCCGAGAACAGGTGGGATCCCGGCTCTCTGCCTGGCTAGAGCAACTGCAGGGCTGGGAATAGAGATAAACTGGTGCCGGCGTCGCTCCATCAGATATGGCCCTCTTCCTGTCCAGCGCTGATCCGAAAGTGCCCCCCCAGTCAAGGTGGAAACAGCTCCTGCAGCAAATCCTGTTGCCTTGGCGGGAGTTCGACGGCATTTTGCTGGCCACGGTGCTGGCCTTGACGGGCATCGGCATCATCGCCATCCGCAGCGCTGTCTGGGAGCGTCCCATCAGCCACTACTGGCTGCAGCAGTTGATCATGGCCGGGATCAGCCTGGTGTTTTTGGCGATGGTGGCGCGGATCCCCTACGAGCGGCTGCTGCGCTGGCATTGGTTCACCTATGGCCTGACCTTGGCGGGCTTGATTGCAGTGCTCTTTTTCGGCACGGCGGGAGGAGGGGCAGAGCGGTGGATCTCCATTGCCGGCGTCCAGGTACAGCCTTCCGAGTTTGCCAAGTTGGGGGTCATCATCACCCTGGCGGCCATTTTGCACCACTGGCCAATCAAATACTTCAGCCAAATCTGGGTGGCTGTTGCCGTCGTCGCTCCTCCTTGGGTTTTGATCTTCCTGCAGCCCAACTTGGGCACCGCCCTGGTGTTTGTGGTGATCTTGCTGGTCATGCTCTACTGGGCCGGGGCCAAGGGCAGTTGGATCCTCCTGCTGCTGTCGCCGGGGGTGGGGGCCATTCTCTACGGCCTGCACACCCGCGCGGAGTTGAGCTGGATGCTCTGGGTCTGGCTGATCTGGTGCCTGGGCATGGCGAGCCTAGCGGCTTGGCGGCTGCCTTGGCGGTGGACAGGAGCGATGACCTTTGGAGTGATCAACCTGCTCTCCGGGCATCTGGGCCAGGTGGCCTGGCACATCCTCAAGCCCTACCAGCGGCGGCGGCTGGAGATTTTTATCGATCCCATGCAAGAGCCCTGGGGATCCGGCTACCACCTGATTCAATCCCGCATCGCCATCGGCGCCGGTGGGCTCTGGGGCCGTGGCATCCAGCAGGGCACCCAAACCCAACTGGACTTTATCCCCGAGCAGCACACCGATTTCATTTTCTCGGCCATTGGGGAAGAGATGGGCTTTGTCGGCACCCTGACGGTGCTGATCCTGTTTTGGATTCTGTGTGCGCGGCTGATCTGGATTGCCCAAGGAGCCAAGGACAATTTCGGGTCTCTCATTGCCATCGGGGTGTTGGCGATGATCCTCTTTCAGGCGGTAGTCAATATCGGCATGACGATTGGCTTGGCCCCCATCACCGGCCTGCCCTTGCCTTTTTTGAGCTATGGCCGCTCGGCTCTGTTGACCAACTTTCTGGCCATCGGCCTGGTGGAATCGGTGGTGATGCACCGCCAACGCACCACCTTTTTCAAGTAATTTCAAGAGTTCCCCTCTCCCTTTGGGACAAGGGCCGGGGATCG
>NZ_JANSJH010000023.1:0-27844 GCF_047462495.1 Synechococcus sp. H55.2
CCCGGCCCCTCTCCCTGAGGGATGACCCTCACCCCCGGCCCCTCTCCCTGAGGGAGAGGGGAGATGCTTCGGCGTTGTTCAGCTTCTGTCGGTGGCCAACCTCTTGAGAACAAGGAAGGTGCCGCCCAGGAAGAGCAGGCCCATCAGCCCGGCTAGGGGGTTGCCGCCGATGCCGGTGAGCCACTCTGGCGCCCTGCCGGTGTACTCGATCCAAGCCAAGTTGTTGACCCAGGTGATGCCCCACACCCAGCCGGCGTGCAGCCCCAGGCTGAGTCCTAGCTTGTTTTGGTTCCACACCTTGGCCTGGGCCAGCAGCAGGCCCATCAGCCACAGTCCCGGAAACTGGGGCCAGGTGGCGAGGATCTCTGCTGGCGGCTTCAAAAAGTGGGCCAAAGCAAAGAGAAGGCTGGATCCCCACAGAGCGCTTGTCCAGCCGTAGTCCAAGGCCATCTCCTGCAGCAGCCAGCCGCGGAACAACAGCTCTTCTGCTAGAGCCACCGCCAGGCCCACCCCTAGCCCCAGCAAGCCATAGCCCAGCAGGGATCCCCCTTCCACCGGCCGCCAGCTCAGCCAGCCCAGGGCCCCCTCCAGGCCAAAGAGCAGAAAAAGCCCGCCCACACCCATCCCCAGGCCCCAGAGGATCCCAGCTCGGCAGGCCCAACTCTTGTCCAGGCCATAGGCGGCAAACCCAGATCCCCACAGCCCCAGCCAAAGGAGCAGTAGAGCATACAGCGGCAGCCAGAGGTACTCTCGGCCAAAGAAAAATCCCCCCAGGCCGACCCACGGTAGCCAGGCCAAAAGGGGGATCCCCAAAAACAGCAACAGCCGCAGCGGCAAGGGAAAGGCCTTGAGTTTGCCAATCAGCTCAGCAGTCGGCAGGCCCACCCAAACCGCTCCTAACTAGCGTTCCGGCTCGATCGAGCTGGTGAGGCCGTGCTGGCGCAGCTGCTCGCAGTAAAACTCCGCGTGCTCCCGCGGCACCACGATGACCACAGCAACGCCGTTGTTGTGGGCTTCCAACATGATCTCGGTGGCTTGCGGCGGCATCATCGATGGAATGACCTTCACCAGCACCTGCACCACGTACTCCATGGTGTTGACATCGTCGTTGTGCAGCAACACCCGGTACATGGGCATATGCTTCGGGGTTACAGAAGGCTTAACCAGAGTCTCCGTAGCCACGACGATCCCTCCTTGGGTCAACAAGAGGTTCCAGAACGCAAAACCGAAAACAAAGCCAAAAAGCAAAAAACCTTAATGGAATTTTAGCCTTCGCAGGAAGGGCTATGAAAAGGCCGCGGAGAACCCAAGCCTCAGGTCTGGCGTTCTTAAACAGAAGCTAACCCAGTTTTCACCGGCCCACAACCTCAGTTTGGGCGCAGAAGTGCTTGACTAGGGGCAATTGGCCATTGTTGCGGATCCCTTTACATTTGCCGGCGTCGCTGAGGTTAGCTGTATGAGTTCCCTGCGTTCCCGTCGCTTTTTCCTGCAGTTGCTGATGTTTGGCGGTGGGGCAGCCGCCCTGGCCGCCTGTGGGGGCACCTCCAGTTCTTCTATCCCGCCGCTGGGAGAGCCGGGATTTCCCCAGGGGGTGTTTGCCGGGGATCCCACCTCTGAGGGGGCGGTGCTTTCCACGCGGGTGGTGCCGGCCAGCAGCGTGGATACGGTGCCTGTGACGCTGCAGATGGCGGAAAATGCCGAGTTCAACCCCATTCTGCAGCAGGTTGCGCTGACTGCCCGCCGCGTGGCCGGTCGCAACTACCGCACCGAGCCGGGCGACTACATTGCCCGCGCCGTTGTTACCGGCCTGAGGCCGGCGCAGCGCTATTTCTACCGCTTTGTCAGTGAGGGGTTTACCAGCCCTGTGGGCCAGTTCCGCACCCTGCCGGCTCCGGGCGATGGGCGGCCCATCCGCTTCTTGCACATTAGCTGCGCCAATGAGCCTCCTTTCCCCATTGGGGCGGCCCTGTTGGCTGAGGTTAACCGCGGCGATATCGATTTCATCTCCTTCAACGGCGACACCGTCTACGCGGATCGCTTCTGGCTGGGGCTGGATCCCATCGGCAACCTGGAGTTTTACCGCAGCCTCTATCGGGATCAGCGGGATCCCAAGTATGCCGGGCCGGAGTTCCCGCAGTTGTTCAGTCGCACTTCCTTTGTCGTTAACTGGGATGACCACGAGGTGATCGACAACTACAGCGGCCAGAAGGCCCGCGGCGGCCGCGCCGTCCAGCTCAACGACACCACCGGGCAAACCCGCGACGTGGAAGATTTTAGGGTGCTGGGCTACCAGGCCTTTTTTGAGTACAACCCCATCACCCCCACCTTGACGGATGTACCGGGGGTAGATAGCCGGGATCGGGTGTTTCGCAGCTTCCGCTACGGCGCCAACGCCGAAGTCTTTATCCTCGACCTGCGCCAGTACCGCGACTTGGCTGCTGTGACCCCGATCCTGCCCATTTTGCCCCCTGGCTTGACCCGCCAGCGCTTTTTGGAACTGGCCGGCATCCGCCTCACGCCCCAGCAGGAGACCCTGTTCTTCGGCCCGCCGGGATCGGAAGAGGCGCTGTTTAACCTGCTGCGCCGCACGCCGCGCATTCTTTTGGGAGAACCCCAAAAGCAGTGGTTGTTCAACAGCCTGCGCAGCTCCACCGCCACCTACAAGTTCATCGTCAGCGAGTTTCCCATCACGGTGACCTATTTCCGCTCCAACGACGTCTGGGAGGGCTACTGGCTGGAGCGGCAGGAGGTGATCGACTTTATTGAGCGCAACAACATCCGCAACGTGGTGTTCCTAACCGGCAACAACCACGCCGGCTTTATCGGCCAGGTCAACCCCGGCAGCAGCAACCCCATCTGGGAGGTGTGGACTGGCCCCACCGGACGCAGCGTGACCGCCTTGAGCATTGACGAGTTGGGCAGCCAACTGGGGATCCCCAACGCCAGCCGCCTCTACTACCGGATTGTGAATGGCTTTCTCGCCCCTGTGAACCCTGCCAATCCAGAAGTGAGCGGGATCCCTGGCGTAACGACAGGCAACCTGCGCTTTTTGGAGCTGGCGGTGCCCAACTACACCCTCATTGAAGTCTCCGGCAGCCGCTGCACCCTTCAGGTCAAGGGCCCCACCGGCAGTGTCCTCACCGATCCCCTGGGGCGCCGCGGAGAACTGGTGCTGCCCCAGTGAGAACAATCAAGGGCTTTGGGCAGGTTTTCTCACTCTCATTCTGATCGAAATTCAGGGATCCCTGCGCAAGTTGGGATCCCCTTTTGTAACCCTTTTTTGCAACTTGTAAGGAAGATGCCGGCTGTGATCGCAATCAGCCAGGGAGCGAAAACGTTAATGCTAGCGTGTAGGTAGGGCAGGGATCCCTGTTGCGGCAAAGAAAACTTCATGGAAGGAGGAAAATCCGATGGTTGCTCTGCGGGGTTGGCTGGCAGCGGGCATGATCGGGGCGGCTGCAATCCTGGGTGGTGGTGAAGCGTGGGCCCAAAGTAGCTTGTGGTTACTGAACGGGCAATCGACCTGGGTTAACGGTTATTTCTACCCAGGCGAGAACATCTGGGCCGAGTGCGACCTCGACTGCCACGACGTGGATCTGGTGCTTTACGATCGCAACGGTCGGGTGGTAGCGGAAGATACGCTCTTGGACGATTTCCCCATCGTCCAGGCTCCCTATGAGGGCAATTTCGCAATCCAAGTAATCATGGCCGGCTGCCGCCACCCACGCGGCTGTGCTGTCGTCGTCGATTCTGACTACGGCTTCTAGCGCTTCCCTCGCCCCTAGCCCCTCTCCCTCTGGGAGAGGGGAAGTAGTACTGCCTGCTGTAGGGATGAAGGGGGCTGGCTAGGCGGGTTTGTGGCTGGCTTCCTGCACTTTGGCGTGGGTGAATTTGCTCAAGCCATGGATGGTTTTTTCCCAGTAGAAGGGCTTGGTAAAAAGCTGCCACAGGGCCATGTAGGCTGCCATGGAGTGCAGTTGCCAGTAAATGGGGTTGAGGAGAGCATAGAAGGCCAAGTCGTAGTAGCCCCGCCGAAAAACGGCCACCAAGTTCAAGTAGATCCCAATGGCATTGCCCACCAAGAGGTTAAACAAGCCCAAGTAAATTAGCCAACTGGGAAAGATGTTTTGCAGCCAATGGGCGCGGGTGAGCAGCCAGTAGAAAAACAGCAGCCACATGATGGGGCTGGTGAGGAAGGTGAAGAAGCTGCCGCCGATAAAAAATTGGTAGGCCAGCCAGTTCTTGAGGCCCAGCTTGCGCAAAGAGCGCAGCGGGTTGCGGTTGTGCACCAGCCAGGTCTGCATATAGCCTTTGATCCAGCGGGAGCGCTGCCGGATCCAGTTTTTAAGGGCGCAGTTGGCCTCTTCGTAGGTGGTGGAGTTGATCACCCCCACCGTGTAGCCGTGCTGGCTGGCGCGAATGCCTAGATCGGCATCTTCGGTGACGTTAAAGGGATCCCATCCCTGCAATTCCCGCAGGCGGTCGGTGCGGAAGTGGTTGCTGGTGCCCCCCAGAGGAATGGGCATTTTCAAGGTTTCCAGGCCCGGCAGCAGGTAATCAAACCAATAGGAATACTCCAGAGTAAACATGCGGGTAAGAAAGTTCTCGTTGCGGTTGAAATAGTTGAGGGCCGCCTGGACGCAGACCAAGCTGGGATCCCCTTTTTTAAAGGCAATGATGGCTTTTTTCAGTTGATCCGGATCGGGGATGTCTTCGGCATCGTAGATGGTGAGGTATTCGCCGCGGGCAAAGGCCAGGCCGTAGTTGCAGGCTTTGGGCTTGGTCTTGGGCTTGCTATCCGGCACGATCAATAGGCGCACGTAGCGGGGCGGCTTGGCGGCGCGGGCGGCCTCGATGGTGGCCTGGTCGTTTTCTTCCAACAGGATCAGCACGTCTAGGCGCTCGTGGGGGTAGTCCAGCTTGGAGAGGGAGTTGATGAGAATCGGCATCACCTCCGGCTCTTTGTAGACCGGCACCAGGATGGTGTAGATGGGCAAGCTGCGGTCATCGAGGGCGGCCACTTCTTCGTCGGTAATCTGGTGGAAGCGATCGGCGGATCCCACCAAGCTGAGCAGCAGTTTGAAGAAAATCGAGGCTATGTAGAAGAGGTTAATCAAAAGCACCAAGATCGTCAGAGTTGTCCAGGGAGCGCTGGCCAAACTCCACAGCAGCAGCAGCAGCAGGCCATAGCCGACGGCAATTTGCGAGGGGGTAAACACCCGCGAGGCCGATTCCTCCGGCAGACGGGCCAGCAGTTTGTACACCGCCTCTTGGCTAAAGCGGGATCCCTGATCTTGGCTGAGGAGCTGGGTGATATCCTGCTCGGTGCCCAGCACCTTTTCTATCCGCAACCCTGGCCGCCAACTGTAGAGCAGCTCGTCCACCGCCCAGTCCAGGGGGTCGTTGACCATCACGGTGAGGGTGTGCTCGTCCGTCCAGCTCAGGGGGTAGAAGAGGTGGTGCATCATCAGCTCCGGATCGAACTGGCGGCTCAGGCTCTCGTCCCGGTAGAGCAGCCCTGTTCCCATCAGCTCCGAAACGGAAGGGTAGCCCAGCAAGTGGGCCAGAATGCTGAGATACTCGGGGGTGGAGAGGTAGCTCAGCCGGGTCAGCACCTGCCCCAGGCTGGATCCGGTGCGGCGGCGGATCTCCAGAGCCTGCTGCCACTGCTCCAGGGTAAGGCGGCTACCCAGCAGCTCAGCAGCCAGCTTGCGCTCGAGGATAACTGTCAAGATCTGTTTTTCGGTGGCCGGGATCTCCCACAGCTTTTCGGCCTCTGGGCAAAGGCGTTTCACAGCCTGCCAGACGCCGGGATAGCCGGGCTCTTCCGTGGCCACCACAACGGTTTGCGGGTTGAGCCAGCCACAGGGCAAAAAGCGCACCGGCAGGAGATCGCTGGGTTCCACTAGCCAAGGCAGCTCTAGATCTAGAGGCTGCTTGAGCAGCCAGTCCCGCAGCTTGGGCCGATCCAAAATCTGGCGACACAGGTCGGCAAACTTGCCAGGATGCATGACCCGCAAGCTCCAAAAAGCCCTGGGCAAGGAGCAGCCCACCTCTTCGCGGTACTCCTCCGCTGCCGCCAGTTGCTGGCGGGTGAGATAGCCCGCGCGCAAAAGCGAGGACTTAAGGGACTGGAGCATGGCCTAAAACCTGCGGTTTGGCTCAAGTCTGGCTCAACCGCAAGCCCATGCCTAGCCCCCCCTAGGAAGGGATGGGCGACTCGGGGCGGCGGGCCAAGCGGCGATAGACATTCCAGGCTCCCGCTGCCAGCAGAATAGCCAGCAGCAGCACCAGCCAATAGCGGTACTGCCACACCAAAAGCTGCCAACTGAAGCGGCCTGGGTAGCGCACCCGGTAGCCTTGGGGGGTGAGATCCCAGCTCTGCACCTGGGTGAGGGCGGGGGCGGCGGCGTAGGCGGTGAGCACATTTCCCTGCAGTTGGTTGGCCAGGCGGGTGCGTGGATCGGCAAGGCCGCGGCTGAGGCGCTCTGCCAGGGCCGGATCAGATCCCCACCAGGATAGCCAGAGGGTAGGCCTGCCTTGGAGCAAAAAGTACTGCAAGAGGCCGAGGTTTTCCTGGGGTTGGGCGGCCAGGGCCACCTGCTGGTTCAAGGGGTTGAGGATCTCGAACTGGGATCCCAGCCGGATGGGGCTGTAAGGGAGCTCCACCTGCTCCGGGGCAGCGACAAGGATCTGCCAGGCGAAGTCGCCTGTTTCCAACTGGGTCTTTTCCTGGGGCAGAAACTGAAGGGTGGGCAGGAGCGGTTGGGCGGCCAGCCGGCTCAAGGCCCCCACCAGGTAGGCGGCAGCCGGCAGCCGTTGGGGATCCCCCAGCCAAACCCGTCCGGATCCCTGCAGCACCGCCGGGATCTCCTGCAGCTCGCCACTGGGGGCTTGGTAGCCGCTCCAGAGAAAGCCGGAGCTATCCGAGCGCACCTGAACCGTCAGCGGCGTCAGGGATCCCTGGCAATTGCCGGGGCTGGCCCCGTAGTCAAAGCGCAGCTCCAGTTGGTTGAAGCGGCGCAGCAGGCGGGTGGGCAGGGTCACGGTCTCGTTGAGCTGGCTGCGACCAGTGAGGTTGTAGGTGCGCAGCAGAACGCCGTTCAAGAACACATAGCCCGTCAGGCGATCCCCGGCCCGACCATCCACCGGGTTCATGATCACATCCAGTTGGGCCGCCAGATCCCGCGGGCGCCCCCCCAACTGCGCCAGGTTGAGGTTGAAAACCAAAGACTGGCTGCCAAAGCCCCGCAGCAGGGGATCCACGATCCCCAACTCCCGCAAGCTGAGGCGGTTGGCCTTGAGAGCCCGCTCCCAGTCCGCCACCGCCGCCACCCGGATGCCGCGGCTCACCAGCCCCGCCCGCTTCCACTCTTCATAGAGGGCAAGAATGGCCTCGCGGCGGGCGGCCACCCGCAGCCGCGATCCCTCTGAAGTTACTTGATGCTGCAGGTGGGGGGTAAAGTTGGCCGGCTCCAGAATCACTTGAGGCCCTTCCCCTGGACGGTTGCTCCAGAGGATGGGGGTCTGAGGGAAGAGGTGGGCCAGTAAGCTGTACAGGCCCAGCGCTGCTTCCGCCACCTCAGGAGAGGGGTTGGCGGGCACCACCAGCGTGAGCTGGGGGTACATCAGGTGCAGAAAGCCGGCCACCGTAGCATCGGGCACGCGGGGCACCAGCTCAAAAAAACTGTCCCGCCCTACCCTCAGCAGCAGGTTGCCGGTGTTGAGGTCGGCACAGATGTCGTCACTAATGCTCAAAAACGGCTGCACCGACACCGTGATAAAGCGCTCACCCGGCGGCAGGTTAGGGATGGGCACCCGCACCACCGGCTCCTGGCGCAGATCTTGCACCAGAAAGATCCCCGCCAGCTCGTCGTTAATCAGCACCCGCACGGTAGAAGTGGGCTTGAGCACCGGCGAAGGTTCTAGGCGCAACTGCACAAAGCTGGCTTCTGGGTCGATGCCGTTGATGGGCGCAGGGACGGTGACATCCAGGCGCGGGTTGGATCCCTGCAGCAGCACCGAACGCTCATAGCCCAGCCTCTGGAAAGCAAGGGGCTCCGCCCGCACTGCCTCTGTTGGCACGCAGCAGAGCAAGCCGGCCACCAACAGCCCCCACCCTCCTCTTCTCTGCCTTACCCTAGCCATCTGCTGGATCCCTAGCACCTGCTCTGACGACAGAAAAAGCCTACACCTGCGGCGGGGGCAGTCGCCAAACTTCTAGGAGTATATGGCGCAAGAGTGATGAACTGGCCACAAGAAAACCCCCTTCCTCAGGAACTCTCCTAGGCGCGGGCGTAGTCGTCCTCAAAGCGCACGATGTCGTCCTCCCCCAAGTATTCCCCGTTCTGCACCTCGATAATCACCAAGGGGATGGTGCCGGGGTTTTCCAGACGGTGCTTGGTGCAGGGGGGAATGTAGGTGGACTCGTTGGAGTTAAGCAGCACCACCTCCTCGCCCCGGGTAACGCGCGCCGTGCCCCGAACCACGATCCAGTGCTCGCTGCGGTGGTAGTGCATCTGCAGGCTAAGGCGATGGCCGGGCTTGACCTCGATGCGCTTGATTTTATACATCGGGCCTTCATCCAAGATCCAGAAGGCTCCCCAGGGGCGGGTCTGAGCCTGGGAGGGCAAAAGCTCCAGTGCCGGAATTGCCGCGTTGTCCATGTCCCGCACAGACTGTAGCATTGAGGTCACACCTTGTTCCACTTCAGGGGCTCTCACATCCTCACCTGCAGCGCGGCAACTTTTCATCGACCATCTTGCTGAACCCAATACGCCAAAACTCGTAGAAAAAAAGTCTCGAGAAGGGGAATACTAACGCTCCCTTGCATTCCTAATAGTTTTTGCAAAACTTGCTTTTAGGATTAACTAGGGTGTTCCAATGCCCTAGGCCGTCAAGTTTAGTGAAACTCGTTCATGGGGCATGGATGTTCGTAAACCGGCTTAAAGCCATCTTGCGGCTCGCGGCGCCGGTAGGGATCCCCCTGCTGCTCCTAGCTGGCCTCTTGTGGGGGCTAAAGGAAGGCTGGGGCTGGGTGAGCCTGGAGATGCAGTTCCTTGGCTACAAGGGATCCGTAGCCGCCCTGGGGCCGGATCCGCGCCTGCCCATTGTCGGCACCACCTTTCCCCCTTCGCTGGTGCTGGCCACGGCCATTTTGGGGCGCTCGCCGCTGGTGTTGCAGGCCATTTTGGGATCCCTGGTGTTGGACTGGATGGGGCAACAGTTGCGCCGTTTGCCTGTCGGCTTGGGGTGGCGCTGGCTGTGGGGCCTGTTGCTGCTGCTGCAGCCGGCTTTGCTCCTGATGCTGCTGCGCAGCCCAGTTTGGACGGCCACCTCGCTTTTAGTGGGGGTGAACATGGCCTTGTTGTTCCCTCTGGCGGATGGGAAACAAGCAGCGGAGAAGGACGAGCTGCCCGTTACCCTGCGGCTGCTGCTCATTGGGCTGGCCTTGGGGCCGCTGATGGCGCTGCGCTGGGAGAGCGGCTGGCTGTTGCCCTGGCTGGCAGGACTGCTGCTGGTGGCTTTTCGCCGCGAATCTTGGGGGTTTCGCTGGGTCTCGCTGCTGGTGGTGGGGTTTATCAGCCTGGCCCTGATCCTGAGCTGGCTGTATGTCAACTGGTTAGCGGTGGGGGATCCCTGGGCTTTTACCTACCAGGTGGGTAGCGGCCTGCGCCTGCCGCAGTTGCGGGAAGACCTGCAGCAGGCCGGCGGCTGGCAAGGGCTGGTGGAGCTGGGCAAGTGGCTGGCGGTGCTGGCCCCTGCCTATCTCCTGGTGGGGATGGGATCCCTGCTGGGCCGCTGGGTCTGGGCCTTGATCTGGGGGATGCCGCTGGTGGTTCTGCTGGCTTCCCTGGGGCAGGGGCTGTTTTTGCCGGAGCTGAGCCGCTTTGGTCTCGTCTGGGTGCCGCTGCCGTTGCTGATGGGGGCCTACTTAGTCCGCGGAGCCGGCCCCGGCTGGGCCAAGCGCCTGTTGATCACTGCCCTTTTGGGGCTGAACTGCCTTACCGCTGGCTATGGGCTAAGCCAAGAGCCACGATTTTTGGCGCCCCTGGTGGTTGAGGAGCGGGATCTCTGGGAGCGGCTGGTGGCAGGGGTGGCGCCCCTTAGCCGTGAGTTGGGAGCGGCCCAAGACCTGTACGAAGTGACCTCTGGGGGGCAGACTTTGGAAGCGTGGCGCCAGCAGCGGCAGGCAAAGCGTCAAGTAGGGGAATATCTCCGCCGCCACCTGGTGCCTGGCGAGAAGGTGTTGGTGGACGACGACATCCACTTTGAGGCTATCTTTTGGGCGGGGGATCCCCGCTTGTTCCTTACCCCCCACCAGTACGAGTTTGCCTTGGCCCTGCAACACCCCCAGGAGCGGGTGGACTACTTGCTGGTGGCGGGGCCGGCGGATCCCTTGCGGAGCGCCGATCGCATCCTGCAATTTTGGCCTGAGCTTACCTTTGAGGGGCTGCCGGGCTTTAGGGAGGTCTACAGCTCCCCGCAGGTGCGGCTGTGGGCCCGCCAGGCAGAGCTTGAGGAGGAAACGAGATGATCTGGAAACGGCAATGGCCGCGGCGACAGGTGCTGCAGATGGGCGGAGCGCTGCTGGCTGCCTCTGGAGTTGCCGGCTGTGGTCAGGGCTTCGAGAACGTTACCACTGGAAACCTGAACTTGTCAGAGCTCTTGGCCCGCTGGGAAGTGGGCATTGGCGAGGATCCCGGTCGCTTCCTCTGGGAAATCGAGTCGGATCCGCAGGTGGCAGCGGTGGCGCGGGACTGGGATCCCCATTTCTTGAGTGGCTGGCTCAACAGCTTTGACCACCGCCAGGGGGATCTCTCCTTCTGGCGTAACTGGCACCAGGCGGGGCTTTTGCGGCAGTGGTTTGAGCGGGGCTACAGCCTGCACATCATCACCTGGGAAGACGACACCACCCGCCCCTGCGGCGACTACCACCTCTCGCCGCAGTTTATCCAGGACGTAGCCGAGCTGGCCGGGTATATTGCCCAAGCCAACCCCCAGGGCCGCCCCACCTACTGGAGCCTGGCCACTGAGTTTTCCTACTGGCGCATCCCCGCCGACGCCTACAACGCCGACACTGCCCCCTACTACCGCGCCCTGATGCGCAACGTCTTAAGAGCCCGCCAGGCCATCAAGGAGCGGCTGCCCGAGGCCGAGGTGGCCCTCTGCTGGGGCGGCTGGATTGCCACCTTCGACGATCGCCGCCGCGGGGCAGGGCGCAGCATGGTGGAGCCTTTTGCCGAGACGATGAGCCAAATGGACGGGATCGCCTTCCAGTCGATGCGCCAGCGGCGACCGGGGGAGTTTAACCCGGAGCTCAACGGCCCGGATCCGGGTAACCCCGAGCAGATCCGCCTCTGCTGCCGCCTCTTTGCCCCCATCCACCGCAACCTGATGCTGGCCCACTACGAGCCCTCGATTAAGGACAAGCACCCCAACGGTGGCCGGGCCGACACCGTCCAGGGGGATTTCGCGATCATGAGCCGGCCAGAGTGGCTGCAGGAGGTGTCGCAACTGGGATTGCGGCGCCTGTCCCTGATGCACTACGGCCTCTACAAGGGGGATCCCTATGGGGCGCTGACGGCAGCCCGGCAATTCCGGGCCCGCGTAGGTTTGCCGGCTATTGCCCAGAGGGTGTAGGCGTTGGCTGAATTGACCAGATGTGGGATCCCCATCTGGATCCTTCCGTCTGCTTGCCATAGTAGGATCAGCACCTGCGTACCCTACCTTGCACGGACCGCTGGTCTTTAGCGGCCGAGATTTTTCTAACCTCAAACGCCCCTCATGCCGCCCATCACCAAGATCCTGATCGCCAACCGAGGCGAGATTGCCCTGCGCATCATCCGCACCTGTCAGGAAATGGGGATCCGCACCGTGGCCGTCTACTCCACTGCGGATCAGAACTCGCTGCATGTCCAACTGGCGGACGAGGCCGTCTGTGTAGGGGATGCCCCGGTGGCCAAAAGCTACCTCAACATTCCCAACATCATCTCGGCAGCCCTTACCCGCGGTGCCAATGCCATTCACCCGGGCTACGGGTTCTTGGCGGAGAATGCCAAGTTTGCCGAGATGTGTGCCGACCACAACTTGATCTTCATCGGCCCCTCGCCAGAGGCGATGCGCAAAATGGCCGACAAAGCCACGGCCCGCGAGACTATGCAAGCGGTGGGCGTGCCGACCGTGCCCGGCAGCCGCGGCTTGATCACCTCTGATGAAGAAGCAGTGAAGCTGGCGGAGAAAATCGGTTACCCCGTGATCATCAAAGCCACTGCCGGCGGCGGGGGGCGGGGCATGCGGGTGGCCAGAGATGCCCAAGAATTGCTGAAGATGATGCGCACCGCCCAGGGGGAAGCCCAGGCGGCCTTTGGCGATGGGGGCATCTACCTGGAGAAGTTTATCGAGCGCCCCCGCCATGTGGAGTTTCAGATCTTGGCCGACAGCCACGGCAATGTGGTGCACCTGTACGAGCGGGATTGCTCAATTCAGCGGCGGCACCAAAAGCTGCTGGAAGAGGCCCCCAGCCCGGCTCTGACCACGAGCTTGCGCGCCCGCATGGGAGCAGCGGCGGTGAAGGCGGCCAAGGCGGTGAACTACGTGGGGGCGGGCACGGTGGAGTTTTTGCTGGATAAAAACGGCCAGTTCTACTTCATCGAGATGAACACCCGCATCCAGGTGGAGCACCCGGTTACCGAGATGGTGACGGGGCTGGATTTGATTGCCGAGCAAATTCGCATCGCCCAAGGTCAACCCCTGACCTTTCGCCAGAAGGATGTGGAACTGCGGGGCCATGCCATCGAGTGCCGCATCAACGCCGAGGATCCCAAGCAGCAGTTTCGCCCTTGCGCGGGCACCATCAGCGCCTATTTGCCCCCTGGGGGGCCGGGGGTGCGCATGGACTCCCACATTTACACCGACTACACCATTCCCCCCTACTACGATTCGCTGCTGGGCAAGCTGATCGTCTGGGGGCCCAACCGGGCGGCAGCTATCCGCCGCATGCAGCGGGCGCTGGGGGAATGCGCCATCACCGGCGTGCCCACCACGATCCCTTTCCACCAGCAGATCCTGCGCCACGAGGCTTTTTTGCGGGGCGAGGTGTACACGGATTTCATCACCCAACACCTGCTACCCAGCCAGTAGCAATCCAATCAGAAGTCGTTTGGGATCCCGCTTTGAACTGCGGCTTGCCGGAAGTTAAAGTTAAGCGTGAGTTGAGGGTTGCTGGTCTTGCAGATGAGGGATCCCCGGCCCGACTCGGTTCAACAGGCCCATCTCCAGCGTCAGCCGAGCTGCCCTGTGCCCAGCCTCAGCCAGTTGGTGCTGCAATTTTTGCAGGAGCGGGAGCGGGATCTGGCCCCAGCCAGCCGCCGCACCTACCGCATTGCTCTGGAGCAGTTTGCCAAAACTTGCCCGGTGCCGCTGGGACAGGTGCAGCCGTCCCACGTTCAGTCTTTTTTAAACAGCTTGAGGGGGCGTCCGTTGCGCAACCGTTCGGGCCAGTGGATCCATCCGCCTGCCTCTCCCGCTACCTACAACCTGAAGCGGCTGGCGCTGCAACAATTTTTTGAATGGGCCAGCCAGCGAGGCTACTTTCCGGATCCCTTGCCCACCCAGGCCATTCGACCTGCCCGCCTGCCCGCTCGTCTGCCTCGCGACCTGGATCGGCTGTTGTTGCAGCGGGTTCTGCAACGGGCCCAAAGCCATTCTCTGCGCTACGCAGCCTTGATCCGCCTGCTGTTGGAGTGCGGCCTACGGGCGCAGGAGCTGTTGGACTTGACAGTACAGGATTTTCAGATCAGCCCTGAGGGATCCCTGTTGGAGGTGCGCTGTGGCAAGGGAAGTAAACCTCGCGCTGTGGCGGTCGGGGATCCCCTCTCCGAGCTGCTGCAACAATATCTGAGCCAAGAACGGGGCCCGTGCGCGCCGACGGATCCCTTGTTTGTCTCCCAATCCCGCTGCCCGGCCTACCGGGGTCGTCCCCTCACCTACGATGGCCTACGTCATATTGTGCTTAAGCTCACCGAGCCTGAGCCGGGCCACCAAACCCCCCACCAGTTTCGCCACAGCTTTGCCACCCTGCTGCTGGATCGCGGCGTTGCCCCTGAGCATATCCAGCACTTGCTGGGCCATACGACTGCCGCCATGACGATGCGCTACACCCAGCGGGCCAACTTGAGAGCAGCTATTGCCCGTTCCCGCGCGATCTTGGATCAGGGCTTGATTTAGGGATCCCTTGTTGTGCCATGGTCTCTATTGTTGTAGTAGGGAGAGGCTCAGATTGCTAACAGGAAGGGAAACCGGACATCCAGAGGGCAACCCCGGAAAAGAAATCAATCAGGTACACCTGACTAAGGTGCTTGGAATGACCTGAAAACAATCGAGATGGGTTATTTCAAGTTACACGCTGGAGAGGAAGGTAGAGCACATGTTCTCTCTCCTTTCCTATGGGCAACTGCGGGCCAAGGCTGGCCTTCTGCTGCTCCAACCAGATGATCAGATGTCCGTTCTCAGGGTAGTATTCCAGAACATACTTAATGAAGTCATCAATTGTACATGGCTTGCTGAAACCTCCCATCCACTGATGAAAGTGGCTGTGCACTTCGTTGGCTATGGTAATCAGGTTGGAGAGACTCGCTGCAAGCTTTGGATAGTGCGCTTCAGAGTAGAGATGATGAACCGTTAGGCTACTGGCTGCTTTTCGAGTAACTCTACAAAGATTTCTATCCCTTTTTCTTGCAAGATCTTTTGCCTTTTCTATCTGATTTTGTCGATCCTGGATTGCCTTGACGATTACCTGAATCTGAGGTTCAATGCGTTCGCTAACATCTTGACACCAGTCTTTTCTGTGGTTTTGCTTGAGAACCTCTCCCATAATCTTGGCAAGCTCATAGATACCTCGTAAAGAGAGGTAAACAGTGTCATCATTACCAAAACGTGTGTAATGAATGTCTTTGATTAACTTACTTTGCTTCGATGCAAGCTCAAGCGCCTTCTTAAGATAGTCAGTTCGAGTTCCAAAGATCATCACAACATCTCGAAGAGATAACCAAAACTGATCTTGTCTTTTGACCAGAGAGGAGCTGTTCTGAAGGATCCTGTGATCCACGAGAGCTTTCTGCTTCTTGCGATGCTCTTCCTTGAACCAATTTCTAATGCTTGTACCTGTAGAGGATTTGGGATCTTGCTCTGTTCGAGATCTTAAAAAGGATAAAATGGCATAAGCGCCGGACTGCGTGTATTCCCTTAGCTCAGAACTTTTGTTGATAACACGATAGTCTTTACCTTCCACCAGTTCCCACTCATCATCGGGGATCCTGTCAAAGTGAGCTTCAATCTGCCTGAGTTCCTCAAGGCTGATACCCAAGAAATCGGCGAGCTTGTTTGAGGAAACATAGACTATAGCCATTGCTCGAACTTCTCCGTAAGGCTTTTGTAGAAAAGAGTCAATCGCTGGAAAATTTTGTCATCTCCCGTCGGAGAATCGGGATGGTAAATCTTGCTCAGGCGGTAGAAAGCAGCTTTGATGTCTTCATCGGTAGCTCGGTCAGGGTCAAGCCCAAAAACCCGCCAAGGCAAGTCGTACTTGAAGATGTTGATCCCATTGATGCAGCCATACCCCTCTTCCCCCTCTTCGTTGGGAAGGATCCCGATGTGCTGACGATAAATGCGCTCCAAATCGTCTATTTTGGATAAGTTCAGTTTGCCCATACCACTGGTTGCCAGTCTGAAGCTGGCTGATTTTCTCAGCTCGGCTGCGTTTTTAACGCCAAAGTGGTTGTAAATGGCTTTCTGCAGCTCTTTGACAGACAGCCGGGGCGGTGGCTGTAGCTGCCTGACTACAAACCGGGCAAAATTCTCTAGGAGTTCCTTAGAAATGCCATAAGTATCCGAAAGACGCTGGATTTCTGCGGCAATCGCCACCTGCGGGTCGGGCCCAGCTCCTTCTTTTGAGGTTGTCCTGGTTGCTTTCGGTTTTGTGCTGGTGGCTTTTCTGGGCACGGTTTCTCCTCAAGTCAGCAATGCCAAGTGCAAATCTGCACAAAACTCATAGGCTACCCATGAACTTATCTGCCCGATGAAGCAGAGAATCTCAAATTAGCGTAACAATGTTGTCGGTAACCGTAAAGCCCTGCACCACATAGGATGCACCATGGCGATGCCTAGTTGGATAGCTTGGTGTGGGGAGCGGATCCGCACGGGCGATCCCCTAGGCAAATCGCGCCCACATTCGGTCGTTAGAGCACCCTCCCCCTGGAGCAAGCGTATTTTTCGGATACTTTTCAACCCAAGGTCTGGGGCCGCCTTTGTTTTCCTTCAGCTTTTGGGGATCAGCCGCTTGGGGCAGGCGGCGCGGATGTGGGATTCGCTCAGATCGGGCATGAGGGCCAGGGCCCGTTGGGCATCGATTTGCGCTTCGCACACCGCCTCCAGCACCTGCTCGGCCATCAAGGAAAGGGGCATATCGGCGGTTTGCTCAGGATCGGTATCCTCTCTAATTTGTCGCACTCCCACCGGTGGGGGTGGCAACACCGGCGGAGCCGACTGGGGGGGCAAGGTGGTGGAGGTACCCACCTCCAACTGCGCTTCGGCCAGGGCTACACCGCGCCCTGCCACCAACAGGGATCCCAGCAACAGGGATCCCCCCAACTTACCCATTTCTTTGCTGAGCGGGGCGCGCTTCTTCAGACCTTCTCCAAGGCCACCGCTGCCCAACCTCTTGCCCAGCGCTTCGCCGCTCATCTTAACCCCTCAAAGACCACCCCTTTGTTCAAGATATCCAACAAACCTTGGATTTGCAGTAGGCTATCGTTGGCTCCCAAACCGTTTGCAGACCCCCCTATGGCTCGTCTATCCCAAGAGCTAGCCCGATTTGCCTGCCTTCCCGCCAACCCAGAGCAGCCTGAGGGATCCCCACCCGTGGCGATCTGCATTGAAGAGATTCTCAAACTGGCGGGCGAGCGCAGCTTTGGCTTGTTTTTGGCGGTGCTGTCTTTTCCCTCGGCTTTGCCTCTGCCGGCCCCTGGCTATTCCACTCCCTTTGGCGTGGTCATCCTACTGCTGGCCCTGCAAATGCTGGCAGGGCGAACCACTCCCTGGTTGCCGCCATGGGTGCTGCAGACATCCATTGAACGGAAGCAATTGCAAAAGTGGGTGCAGGCCGGGATCCCATGGTTGCAGCGCATTGAAAAAGTTGCCTGCCCCCGTTGGCAACAAGTCTGCACCAGCCGCCTGGGCCAGGTCTGGCTGGGCACCTGGATTGGTTTGATGGGCATTTCCATGATCATTCCCGTGCCCGGCACCAACACCCTGCCGGCGATGGGGATCTTCGTCACCGCCTTCGGTCTCCTGGAAGAAGATGGGCTCCTCTGCAGCCTGGGATCCCTGATCTGTGTGGCAGGGGGGCTACTGACCACTTCCATTTTGGTGGGCCTGTGGCTGGGGGGAACGACTCTGTTGGATTGGCTGAGAAGATAGCGCCCTAGCAGCCCCTCTCCCGGAGGGAGAGGGGAGTTGGGGATCGAGACAACGCCCAGCTTCACCGATGGAAAGACAGTGAGAAGTTGTATCGCCTGCGTCTTGTTGCAACGGACACCCCCGCGCCGCTAGCGGGATTGAGGAACTAGCGCCAGATCCTGGGTGAGGCGCAGCTCGATCACCTGGTTGGGATCCAACACCACCACCGGCGGCGCTGTCACGTTGCCGATCACCGCTCCGGCCACCCCTGCCCCCAGCACTTCTTCTGTGGCAATGGCATTATCGCCGGTTACCAAGCCGAGAACGGCGCCTGCTGCCGCGCCGATGGCCGCATCTTGGATGATCTTGCCTGTGGTGGTGTAGCGGGGATCCTTGACATCGCGGATTACATCCGATTGAGCGGCCAAGGGGAACAGTTGGTTGTTGACGATGATGCTTTCCGCCACAAAGCGCGTGCCGCCCGGCGCTGGCTCAAAGCGGCCATCCACCCGTGAGCCAAAAGGCACCAGGATGTCCCCCTGGCCGTTGCGAATTGGGTTGCGAACGATCAAGGACATAGGGCGAGTTTCGTTGGGGGCGATGAAGAGGCGCTCGTTGAAGGGGGTGGTGGTCTGTATCAGAGTGCCCGCCGCCAGCGTGGAAAGGCGCAGGTCAAAGCCGGGCTGAGGGGTGGAGAGCCAATTGCCTGGGTTCTGGGCCACCAGGGATCCCCGACTGAGCAGGGCCTGGTGGGTAAAAGCAGCCACCTCAGCACGGGTGGCAGGACGGTTGGGCTCCAAGAGCATGGGATCTGGGTAATTCACGATCAGGCCGGCGCGGTTGGCGGCTGCAATTAGCGTCAGGGCCCAGTTGGGAATGGCTGCCGCGTCACGGTAGCGGCTGAACAGCTCGCTCGGCTGGGCCGCGGGGATGGCACTTGTGTTGCCAAGGGCGTTGGTCAGGATCACCAGCGCCTCGGTGCGGGTAACGGGCTGTTCGGGTCGGAAGGTGCCGTCCGGGAAGCCGGCCACCAAGTTGTTGGCTGCCGCCGCGGAGATAGCGCTGGCCGCCCAGTGGTTGGAGGGCACATCCCGAAAGCCGATGAAGGCACCAGAGGTGTTGCGGAGGCGAAAGGCAGTGGTGACGAGGGTGGCAAACTGAGCACGGGTCACCGGCTCGTTGGGACGGAAGGTGCCATCCGGGAAGCCGTTCAACACCCCTTGAGCGGAGAGAGCCTCAATGTAGGTTTGGGCCCAGTGACCAAAAGTGTCGCGAAAAGGGGCGGCCATAGCCGCCTGGCAATGAATGCCCAGTGCGGCTCCCGATAGGAGTAGGCCTGCTGTGCGTGGGGTCAACAGAGAGGGAAACATCGTGCATTCACCAAGTTGTCGTAGCGCCCATTGCTGGGTCAATAGCTACTCTTATTCTGGCTATTTCCTCAGTGGTGACAATAGCTGAAACCCTCTCTGTATAGCAGTTTGAGCGTTTCCAACCTAAGATTTGCAAGAAAACGCAACCATAGAAGATCGATAAGGAAACTCCCGAATCTATTTCGCGTCAAGCCATTACGCCTAAGCCCGGTCACTCTTGAGGATAATGGCCATTTCGGGAGCAGCCAACAACTACAGCTTTTTCCGGCGTTATCTACTACAGCCAATGTAGATCCATCTCTTGCGTAGGAAGGATCTCGCTTGGCTACAGAACTCCCATGAAGTCGGAAAAAGCTGTAACCAGAAACCGAATTGATCGCAAATTAATCGGATCCCAACCGGCAGGCCACCTGAGAAGGAAGCTGGGCCAAAGGGATCCCTTCGAGGATCTCGGCTGCAAAAGCATAGGTGAGGAGTTGCCTGGCCTGGGCCTGGGGAATGCCGCGGCTTTGCAAATAGAAGATTTCTTCGGCCTCCAGTTGGCTGACGGTGGCCCCGTGGGCACATTTGACGTTGTCGGCAAAGATCTCCAACTGTGGCTGCGTATCCACCCGCGCCTTGGGGCTCAACAGCAGATTGCGGTTGGTCTGGGCGGCGTCTGTCAGTTGAGCTGCTTGGCTCACCAAAATGCGCCCGCTGAAGACCGCACGGGCCGCCTCGTCCACGATGCACTTGTGCAATTGGCGGCTGCTGCCGTGGGGCGCTTGATGCACCAGGCGGGAGTGGGTGTCGCTGTGCTGGGATCCCTTCAGCAGGGTCAGTCCCTGCAGGTGGGTGTGGGCCTGGGGTTCTACCTGGACAAGCTCCAGGTTGTGGCGGGAAAATTGGGATCCCCACTGGATGGCCTGCAGCCGGTAGTGGCTGTGGCGGCCCTGGCGCACAGCAGTTTGGTTGATGTGAAAAGCCTGGGATCCCTGCCGCTGCAAGATCACATGGTGTAGACGGGATCCTTCGGCCAGGGCAATCTCGGCGACGGCGTTGCCAAAGGGGATCCCGGCCCCCCAGGAGAGGTGATCTTCAATCAGGGTGAGGGAGCTGTGGGCCTGCAAAGCCACCAGACAGCGGGGCTGGGCCAAAACCGCCTCTCCTTCAGAGGCCACGGTTATCCAGAGCAGGTGCAAGGGCGGCAAAACCTCCTGCTGGGGCGGCAGCTCAATCTGGATCCCATCGCCTAGATGGGCGGTGTTGAGGGCGCTGAAGACATCGAGCTTGACGATGGTTTGCAACCATCCAGGAGCCGACTGGCTTAGGGGAGCAATTCGCAGGGCCGAGGGCAGGCCGCTCAAGTCAGAAAGGTGGGGAGCAAAGTAGCCGTTGACGAACACCGCATAGCTGTGACGGCTCTCCGGCCACAGCCAGGGATCCAGCACGGCCTTCTCTAGCGTTGCCTGTCCAGGGCCGGCCAGGCGAAAGGTGTGGGCCACCAGCGGCGAGAGGTCGCTGTATTTCCAGTCTTCTTCGCGGGGGGTGGGGATCCCCAGTTCCGCCAGTTGGGCGCGGGCCTGCTGTCTCAGGGTGGTATGGGGATCTTCCACCTCTGGGATTTGGCGGAGGATGTGCTCCAGAAAGGGACGGCCAAAACCGCTGGCGTCGCTTTCTCGAACCGAGGACTTGGGCACCGCAGCGCTCATCCCACCTCCTCCTTGAGCCAGTCATAGCCCCGCTCTTCCAGCTCCAGCGCCAAAGTCTTATCGCCGCTGAGGACGATGCGCCCCCCTTCCATCACATGCACATAGTCGGGGGTTACATACTCCAGCAGGCGCTGGTAGTGGGTAATGAGGAGCATGGCCTTCTCAGGGCTGGCCAGTTGGTTAATGCCCTGGGCAACGACGCGCAGCGCGTCGATATCCAGGCCGGAGTCCGTCTCGTCTAAGATAGCCAGCGTCGGCTCCAGCACCGCCATCTGCAGGATCTCGTTGCGCTTTTTCTCGCCGCCGGAAAACCCTTCGTTGACGGAGCGCTCCAAAAAAGCGGGATCCATCTTGACAATGCTCAGTTTTTCCCGCACCAAGTCGTCAAAATCGAGGGGATCCATTTCCGGCTGATCCCGATATTTCTGCCGGGCGTTGTAGGCGGCGCGCAAGAAGTCCAAGTTGCTCACCCCCGGAATCTCGATGGGGTATTGAAAGGCCAAGAAGATCCCGGCCCAGGCCCGCTCCTCCGGCTCCATTGCCAAGAGATCCTTGCCCAGATAGAGGATCTCGCCCCCTGTTACCCGGTAGTCGGGGTGGCCGGCCAAGATCTTGGAGAAGGTGCTTTTCCCGGAGCCATTGGGCCCCATGATGGCGTGGATCTCGCCGGCCCGGATTTCCAGGTTCACCCCTTTGAGGATAGGGGTACCGTCGATCTCAGCCGTGAGATCGCGGACAGATAAAATGACAGGGCTGTTTTCCCGGATCATGTCAGCAGTTCGTCTTGGGTCGAAGTATTGGCGGACAGACCTACCCCTTCAGCGCCGCCCCCAAGGTGGAGCTGCGCCAGGCTGCTCGGCAATTGGCAACGAGCATAGCCGCTCGCCAGGGATCTAGCCAACGGATCCCTCTAGCTTCAGGCTCAGCAGCCGATCCGCCTCGACGGCAAACTCCATCGGCAATTGGTTGAACACCTCTCGGCAGAAGCCGCTGATGATCATGGAGACGGCGTCTTCTACAGAAATGCCGCGCGACTGGAAGTAGAACAGTTGCTCTTCTCCGATTTTGGAAGTGGAAGCTTCGTGCTCTACTTTGGCAGTGTTGTTTTGCACTTCAATGTAGGGGAAGGTGTTGGCGCTGCACTGATCCCCAATCAACATGGAATCACACTGGGAAAAGTTGCGGGCGCCTTCTGCCTTGGGCCCAATTTTCACCAGGCCGCGATAGCTGTTTTTGGAATGCCCCGCCGAGATGCCTTTGGAGATAATTCTGCTGCGGGTGTTGCGGCCTATGTGGATCATCTTGGTGCCGGTATCGGCCTGCTGGTAGTGGTTGGTCAGGGCCACTGAGTAGAACTCGCCCACCGAGTTTTCCCCCACCAGCACGCAGCTCGGATATTTCCAGGTGATGGCCGAGCCGGTCTCCACCTGCGTCCAGGAGATCTTGGAGTTGGCCCCCTGACAGAGGCCGCGTTTGGTCACGAAGTTGTAGATGCCGCCCTTGCCGTTTTCGTCGCCGGCATACCAGTTCTGCACCGTCGAGTACTTGATCTCGGCATTGTCCAGGGCAATCAGCTCCACCACCGCCGCGTGCAGTTGGTTGGTGTCGAACATGGGGGCCGTGCAGCCTTCCAGGTAGCTGACGTAGGATCCCTCGTCAGCAATGATCAGGGTGCGCTCAAACTGGCCCGACTCGCCGTTGTTGATGCGGAAATAGGTGGACAGCTCCATCGGGCAGCGCACCCCTTTGGGCACATAGACAAAGGAGCCATCGCTAAACACTGCCGAGTTCAGCGCCGCGTAGTAGTTGTCGGCAATGGGTACCACCGTGCCCAGGTACTTGCGCACCAGCTCAGGGTACTCCCGCAGCGCCTCCGACATGGAGCAGAAAATGATCCCTTCCTTGGCCAGCTTTTCCCGGAAGGTGGTGGCCACCGAGACGCTGTCGAAAATGGCGTCCACCGCCACATTGGCCAGCCGCTTCTGCTCCGACAAAGGGATCCCCAGCTTCTCAAAGGTTTCCAGCAGCACGGGATCCACTTCGTCGAGGCTCTTTTTCTTCTCCTTTACCTTGGGAGCGGAGTAGTAAACGATGTTCTGGTAGTCGATGGGCGGGTAGGTCACATTCGGCCAGGTGGGCTCGCTCATCTTCAGCCACTGGCGGTAGGCCCGCAGCCGGAACTCCAGCATAAAGTCCGGCTCCCCCTTCTTGGCCCAGATTTGCCGAATGATGTCCTCATTTAAGCCTTTGCCGATGGACTCAGAGGCGATGTCGGTAACAAAGCCGTACTTGTAGGGCTGGCTAATTAGGGTGCGGACGCTCGTAGACATGGATGGCTCTCGGTTAGGGACAGGGGCAAAACAGATGGCCAATTAAAACAACATGGTTGTTGCTTAACTAATCCTCAGGTTACTTTAGCAATGATCCCCTTGTCAAAGTAGCGGTGCTGGCAGCGGCAGCCGAGTAAACCCAGTCTAACCAGGAGGGCGAGGGTGGAGAGCGCGCGCAAGATCACCGATCCGTTCACGCAACCCGTTTCCAGCAAGCAGGCTATCTTGATCTACCTACGCAAGACGGGGCAGGCCACCGCCCAGACTCTGGCAGAGCACTTGGGCATTTCTCCCCAGGCCATTCGCCGCCACCTCAAGGATCTGGAGGCAGAGGGGCTGATCCACCATGTCGCTCAAGCTAGCGGTTTGGGCCGCCCCCAGCACCTCTATCAGCTCAGCCCCCAAGGAGAAGCGCAATTCCCCACCGGCTACGACGAGTTTGCCCTCGGTCTGCTCAATACGCTGGCTGAAACCCTGGGATCCGAACAGATGGGATCCCTGCTCCAGCAGCAGTGGCAGCGCAAAGCCCAGGAGTACCAAGCCCAGATGGGCTCCGGATCCCTGGCCGAGCGGTTGGAGCGCTTGGTGCAGTTGCGCCAGGCAGAGGGCTACATGGCGGAGTACTACCCCTATCCTGCCAACCTGGCTGCCCCGATTGCAGCAGAAGGCTCTGAGCAGTATGTCGAGCAATATGTCTTGGTGGAGCACCACTGCGCCATCGCCCAGATTGCCCAGCGCTTTCCCAGCGTCTGCGGCCACGAGCTGGAGATGTTTGCCGCCGCCCTGCCCGATTGTCGGGTGGAGCGCCTCACCTGGCAGGTGAACGGAGAACACCAGTGCGGCTACTGGATTGCCAAGCCAGGATCCCCTCCTAGACCCAGCCACGAGTAGCAGTTCGTCCTTTGCTGGGCCTACCTCAGGTGACGGCTTCGGAAGACGGGCAAGAGCAGCTATGGATGCATAAAGGTATAGCTATATGGTAGTATAAGCATGAACCAATCTGGATTTTTCCCATGTCAGAGCTGGAGAAGCCGCACCAAGGGGTGGGGCAGGTTACCGCTTACTTTATCAACAACGCCCAGCTTACTTCCTTGATTATTGTGGGTCTGGCCATCTTTGGCCTGCTGGCGGCGACCTTGACCCCCAAGGAAGAAAACCCGCAGATTGTCGTCCCGGCAGCGGATGTAGTTTTGCGGTATCCGGGGGCCAGTGCCGAGGTCGTGGAGAAGACGCTGATCACCCCTGTGGAAGCGAAGCTACGGGAGCTGACAGGGATCGACCACATCTACTCGGTGGCCCAGGCCTCTGGCGGCTTGATCACGGTGCAGTATGAGGTGGGGGAAAACTGGGAAGACAGCCTGTTTAAGCTGCAAAACCATCTGTTTAGCCACCCCGAGCTCTTCCCCCCCGGCGCCAGCTATCAGGTGCAGCCGGTCATCATTGACGATGTTCCCATCGTTACCCTGACCTTGACAGGGGCCGACTACACCGACAATCAGCTACGGCGGGTGGGAGAGCGGCTGCTGGAGGATCTGCGCAGCCTTCCCAACACGGCCAACCTGACGCTGGTGGGCGGGCATCCCCGCACCATTCGGGTGGATCTGGATCCGGAGCGGCTGGCCAGCTATGGTCTTTCCCCGACCCAGGTGGCCCAGCGCATTGCCGCCGAAAACTTGCAACTGCCGGCGGGAGACGTGGAGGTGGGCTCGCGGCAGATCCGCCTGGAGGGAGGGCAGCGGCTGGCCTCGGCCGAGGACGTGGCCGCCATTCAGAATCAAGCCGGAGGTCTATCTCAGAGATGTAGCCAGCGTGCGGGATGAGTTTGCCGAGCGCACCTCCCTGACCCGCATCCACTTCCGCAGCGACGAGCCCATCACAGAGCCCTATCCGGATCCGCGCCGCCGCTCGACGGGAGAGTGGATCACCCAGCCGGCGGTCACCATCGGCATTGCCAAGAAGCCGGGAACCAACGCGGTCACCGTAGCCAAGGCCATTTTTCGGCGGCTGGAAGAGTTGCGGCCGCAGTTGCCTCCCGGGATCCAAGTTGCCGTCACCCGCAACGACGGGCGGACGGCCTCAAAAGCGGTTGGGAACCTCTACAACAGCCTCTTCCAGGCCATCGGCATTGTGGTGGGCCTGTTGTTGATCTTCCTGGGCTGGCGGGAGGCGGCCATTGTGGCTTTTGTAATCCCGTTAACTTTGGCCGGCACGCTGGGCGTGGGCTGGGTTGCCGGCCAAACGATTAACCGCATCACCCTCTTTGCCCTGATCCTGGCCCTGGGCACCTTGGTGGACGACGCCATCGCCGTTACGGAGAATATCCACCGTCGCTTTGAGCTGCGCCCCGGCATGAACTTTCGCGAGAAGGTGGAGGAGGCGATTGCCGCGGTGGAGGAATTGGGTGTGCCGGTTATTCTCTCCACCATCACGGTCATTTTGGCCTTCCTGCCCATGCGCTTTGTCACGGGGATGATGGGGCCCTACATGGGGCCGATCCCTTTTAATGTGCCGGTGGCGATGATCATCAGCACAACGCTGGCCCTGACGGTTACCCCCTTTCTGGCGGCCCGCTGGATTCGCCTCAAGTCCTCCACCGAGGCCTCTCCACCCCAGCTCGCTCTGGAAGAAACGCGCCTGTATCGGCTCTACCGCCGCGTGATGCAGCCGCTGCTGGAGTCGGCCTTCCGGCGGCGTCTGCTGATCGGGGTGGTCACCGGCCTGTTCTTGGCCAGCTTTCTCCTACCCCTGACCCAGGTGGTAAAGTTTCGCATGCTGCCCAAGGCGGACAAGGACACCTTCCTAGTGCAGTTGGATATGCCGCGGGGGACGGAGCTGGCCGCTACCGACGCTGTAGCCCGCGAGCTGGAGGAGGTGCTCAAGCAGGATCCCGAGGTGTTTAGCTTTGAAACCTACGTGGGTACAGGGGCGCCGGTGGACTTCAACGGCCTGCTGCGGGGATCCTACCGCCGCGAGGGCGAGGATGTGGCCGACATCCGCGTCCACCTCAGCCAGCCGGAAGCCCGTCGGATCGACTCGGAAGGGATCGTGCTGCGCCTACGGCCTGCTATGCAAGCGGTGGCGGAGCGGCACAACGCCATCGTCAAGCTGGTGGAAGATCCACCTGGGCCGCCCGTGCGGTCTACCCTGCTGGCAGAAATCTATGGCCCCGACTACGCCCAACTGCGGCAGTTGGCCAAGCAGGTGCGCCAGGTGTTTGGCGAGACGGAGGGCGTGGTGGACATCGACGACTCGGTGAAAAACCCCATTCCCCAGTTGACCCTGAAGGTGGATCCGGAGCGGGCCAACCGCGTCGGCCTGACCACGGCGGAGGTCTCCCAGACCTTGAGCTTGGCCCTGCGGGGATCCACCGTCAGCATCCTGCAACTGCCTGGGGAGCTGACACCCGTGGGGATCCATGTCCGCCTCGAGCCGTCGGCCCGGCAAAGCCTGGAGGATCTCAACCGCATTCAACTGCCGACGCCGACGGGATCCCTGGTTCCCCTGTCGGAGCTGGTGGAGTGGGTGCCCACAGTGGCCGACGAGCCCATCTTCCATAAAGACCAGCGGCCCGTGGCCTACGTAATGGGCGAGATGGCCCGCCGCTCCTCGGTCTATGCAGTCTTGGATCAAATAGCCTATTTCTGGCGGCATCCCCTCCCCAAGGGCTTTTGGATCCAGTGGGATGGGGAATGGAAGCTGACCCTGGACGTGTTCCGGGATCTGGGCCTCGCGATGTTGGTAGCCATTTTGTTGATTTACCTCATCCTGGTGGGCCAGTTCCGCAGCTTCAAGGTTCCGCTGATCATCTTGGGCAGCATTCCCCTGGCCCTTATCGGCATCCTGGTGGGCTTTAGCCTCAACGGAGTGTACTTCAGCGCCACGGCCATGATTGGGGTGATCGCCTTGGCGGGGATCGTGGTGCGCAACGCCATCGTCTTGCTGGAGTTTATCGCCGACCAGCGGGCGCAGGGAGTCAGCCTGGAGAAAGCCCTTGTGGCAGCCGGGGCCGTTCGTTTCCGTCCGATTTTGCTGACCAGCATCACCACCATGCTGGGCACGGTACCCATCTTGTCCGACCCGGTGTGGTCAGGCTTGGCCTGGACGCTGTTGACGGGGATGTTGACCTCTTCGGCTCTGACCCTGGTGGTCATTCCCATCTGGTTCTACGGGGAGCAAATCCGCCTTGCCAAAGCCAAGCCGGCTCTGGAGCACCAGCCATCCCACCCGTAGAGAAACTTTTTGACATCCACCCTTCGAGAAGGAGACAAGACGATGTGGACATACCTGAGAAGATGGCTCTTGCTGGCGGTGGCCTTAGGCAGCTTGGGCTGGGGCGCTGCCGCAGCCTTGGCCCAGCCGGATCCCGCCCAACTGGCCAAAGCGGTGGAGTCCGTAGAATACCTGGATCAACTGCGGCACGGCCTGGCGGCCAGCTTGGCCGGATCCCCACCTGCGGGGGTGGATGCCGAGACCTTCAAACAGGTTTGTCGCCCTGTGGCGGTGCAGGCGCAGGCCCTGGCCCAAGAAAATGGCTGGCAAGTTAAGCAAATTGCCCAAAAGTACCGTAACCCGGAGCACGCCCCCGACAATCTACACGCCACGATGGCCCTGGCCCGTTTCCAGCGGGATCCGGAGCTCATTGGCTTTTGGGAGCGGGAAGTGCTGGCTGGCCAGAGGGGCATTCGCTACTACCGCCGCATCAACGTCGAGGCTAGCTGCCTGGCCTGTCATGGGCCCAAGGACTCGCGACCGGCCTTCATTGTCAGCAAGTACCCCCAAGACCGGGCCTACGACTTCAAGGTGGGAGACCTGCGGGGCATGTACGCCGTGTTCATTCCCGAAGAGGAGGAATCTCCTCAATAGCCCCTTGTCCCAGGGAGAGGAAGGGGACTCTGTATTATCTTTTTATCGACATATAGTTATATAGTTTGTCAAAATAATAATAGGAGAGGGTTACCAAGGAGTTGATTTCTATGGACGCTGCCCTGGTTCCGTT
>NZ_JANSJH010000024.1:0-2009 GCF_047462495.1 Synechococcus sp. H55.2
TCCCGATCCCAGCATCTGTGCGGGAGTATGTCTTCCAAAGGGATGGCTTCCGCTGCCGCAGTTGTGGCAAATCGCCCCCAGAGGTGCAGCTTCAGGTTGATCACATCGTCCCCCTTGCCCAGGGCGGCAGCAACGACATCAGCAACTTGCAAACCCTGTGCAAAGTCTGTAATCAGCGCAAAAAGGACAGGTGGGATCCCCGCTTTCGCCGCCGTTTCGATCTCTAGGGAGCTGAGACCTACCTCAAACAACAGACGGAAAGCCTATCCCTAACCCCCCTCTCCCTCAGAGGGGTTGGGGGTGAGGGCAGCAGCGCGAAGTGCTTGGGTAGGTGGCAAAGTGAAAGTGTTTGAATTGTGTTTGAACCGACTATAAAGCTTGTGCAGCGCCTCTAAGGAGAGCTCGCAGAGTCGCCAACAGCTCAGTCCTCCTCCGCTGCAGGAGCAGGGGCCTCGGCTAGCCGACACACCTGCTTGAGGAGCTGGGCCTCAACAGCGGCGTCGTAGAGCCGCAAAGTTAGGCGAGGCACCCGCAAGGAAGCGGTAATTCGCCCTGCCGGCAGATCCAACCACACCAGCTGTTTTTGAAAGCAGCGGCAGGTGGCCCCTATCTCCTGCGCCAGCTCTTCCACCTCCGGCCAGCTCAGGCAGCGCGGCAGCAGCAGGTCTGTGGCCCAGCCCCTTCCACACTCTCGCCGCCTCAGGATGCGCACCTGCATGGATCCCTAAATCCGCTCGGCGTAGAACTCACACCAGGGATCCCCTTTCTCTCTGGCTTTGGTCTCCTTCCCGTGAAACAGCCCACCCCGCTGGAAGAGGCGGTTGTAGAAGACTTGATCCAGAATCGGCTTCTGCTGAATGTTGCCGTTGTAAACCAGATTCATCAGCGCCGGCACCGCCCCTTGGGCAAAATAGCAGGTCGGATAATCTGCCCGTGGGTAGGAAGCCAAAAAGTAGTTGGTCTCGTAGTTGCCGTCAATAGCCACCCGGCAGGAATGATCGCTCACCACCTCCAAAGCCTGCCAACGACCCCACCCCAAGCTGCTGGTTACGGCATAGGCCCCGTGGATCCAGTCGGTATCCTTTTCCAGCATTGGCCCCACAAGGGTTTCCCACTCCAGCGACTCCATGATGTTGCCCAAGGTGTAGAAGACACAGACATGGCCCGATTCGCGCACCAGATCCTCTGCCACCTGCTGCAGACCGGGTTGCACTGCTTTCAGCTCTTCCAAAAAGCGGTACTGGATGCGGTTGTAGTAATTGGCAGGCATGCGCGTGAGCAGCACGTTGAAGGCGCGAATCTGCCCCCGTTCATCTCCTGCCAAAGGCAGGCTCCACAGAGCTTCGTTGACCGCGTCATAGTCCACCGCTGTTATCGGCTTGGGCAGATCGGCTGGACGTTCGATGAGCTTGCCCATGCCGGGGCTAGGAACCAAAGTCTGAGGCCGTGGCAGCCGAGTAGCCTGGATCAGGCAGCGATCCTTGCGCGTAACCGCCATGCACTCCGTTTCCTCTGCCGTGTAGCTGCCCAGCTCGCCAAAAGTGGCATCCAGCGCCGCCGCCACATAGCCCACGGCCAGATGATCGATGGGACGAGTGCGGTTAGCCTGATCCCCGTACTTGCTCAGCCAGCCTTCTGCGTAGTGGGAGTGGGTGAGCTGGGCTTCGCCACCGCTGGGGCTGGCCTGCAGCTCCAGTCGCCCCAAGCCGAGAAAGCCGAACAACTGGCACGCCACCGCCAGCCGCTCTGCTGCCTGCTGCACTCCCAAGGTTTTAAAAGCGCCCTGGAGCAAGCTGTAGAAGATCTCCTGAGCTGCCGTACGCAGGATGCTCACCCCATCGATCCAGTCGGGATCCTCAATGGTCTGCTGCAAAAATAGGTTGTAGTGGTGGCAGTGGAAAATCACCGGCTCGCCAAAGAGAGAGAGCAGCTTGCGAGCGCGGTCAAGGCGTAAATGCTCCAACATAGATGGCCTGATCTCGAGGGGATAGGAAGGGAGAACAGTTAAC
>NZ_JANSJH010000024.1:2109-27692 GCF_047462495.1 Synechococcus sp. H55.2
ACCGCTTTGTAGAGAATGCGCAGCTCCTGTCGGTTCAGGGTGCCTTTTTCAAGGCGGTTGCGGTCAATGCCCGTTTTCAAAGACAGGCGCAGGGCGACAAAGTTGGGATCCGGAGCGTAGCGCTTGGCGTAGCTAATCAAAGCCTGAGCAGTGGATAGAGTGTCGTCTTGAACAGGGGGCAGCAGTGGTTTGCCGTCGATGAGGATGGCCTTAAGCCGGTCTGAAATCGTCTTGAGGTCGGTGATGGAACGGGTCAGAAACAAAACAAAGTAGGGGCTTTTGGGAAAGGCTTTGATGACAACCCGCAACGCCGGAGTACCTGCCAAAAGGTAGTCCGCCTCTTGGACGGGGCTAACGGTTTGACAAAGGCGGCTATTGGCCTGCAACAAGTCGCCGGCGTAGGTGCCTAAACGTTCTAGGGCTTGCTCCTCTTGGGAGTCGCTGGCATAGGTTACTTTGGCTACTGTGGCACCGTCAGTGACCCGCCCTGTCAAGACGGCAATGAGGCCAGGGAGTCCAGCAATATGCTGCTCAATTACACTTTGCAGGGTGCGGACAGCCATGCTCTCCTCTGAGGTTAAGACTAGGTTTCCCCTTATTGTAGCGGTTAGGAAGCCTAACCTACGAATGTTTACTGATGTTAACGAAGCTCCCCGAGGAGGCTCAGCCCTCGCGCCACGGATCCCAGTTCTCATGAAATTTGCCTTCCAGAATGGCCTGGCGCATTCTTTGGGTGTAGCGCACGAGCTCCGTGATGTTGTGGATGGAAAGCAGAGTGTAGCCCAGGATCTCTTGGGCGCGGATGAGGTGGCACAAATAGGCGCGGCTGAAGTGGCGGCAGGTGTAGCAAGGGCACTCAGGATCGATGGGATCCAGGCTGCGGCGGTGTTCGGCATTCTTGATGTTCCAGCGTTGGCCGCGGCTGATCACGGTGCCGTGGCGGGCATAGCGCGTGGGAATGACACAGTCAAACAAGTCCATGCCGGCAGCCACTGCCGCCCGCATCTCGGCATAGGTGCCCACCCCCATGAGATAGCGGGGGCGATCGGCTGGCAAGAGGGGGGCTGTTTGTCGCACCACCGCGTGCATTAGCTCCACCGGCTCTCCTACGCTGACGCCGCCGATGGCATAGCCGGGTAGATCCAGCCGACAGACTTCTTCCGCTGCCTGCCGACGCAGCTCCGGGTAAACCCCCCCCTGAACAATGCCAAACAAAGCCTGATCGGAGCGGCGGTGGGCTTCCACGCAGCGCTTCAGCCATTGAGTAGTCCGCCGCACCGCTGCTGCCACCGCCTCAGGGCTAGCAGGATAGGGCGGGCACTCGTCAAAGGCCATGATGACGTCTGCCCCCAGAGCATTTTGGATTTGGATAGACAGCTCCGGAGTGAAATGGATAATACGGCCATCGCGGGGCGAGCGAAACGTTACCCCTTCCTCGTCGATTTGGCGGATGGCGCTGAGGCTAAAAACTTGGAAGCCGCCTGAATCCGTGAGGATGGGGCCTGGCCAGCCCATGAAGCGGTGCAGGCCCCCCGCCGCTTGAATGATCTCTTCGCCGGGCTGTAGGTGCAGGTGATAGGTGTTGCTGAGGATAATGTGGGCGCCGGTTTCCTTGAGTTGAGCAGGCGTGAGGGTTTTCACATTGGCCAGCGTTCCCACCGGCATAAAGCAGGGGGTTGGGATCTCGCCGTGGGGGGTAGTGAAATAGCCGGCCCGCGCCTGCGTGTTGGGGCAGGTGCCCTCGCAAACAAAAGTAAAAGCCGCCAAGGTTAGCGCTCTGGATCCACTGCCTGCGCAGCCGAGCTTAGCATAAGAGTCGGATCCCCTTCTAAAGCCCCCCAGCCCTTGACAGGGATCCCCTTTCTTGGGCATTCTTATAGATCGCCGCGGAACTGGCGGAATGGTAGACGCGCTAGATTCAGGTTCTAGTGGCAGCAATGCCATCGGGGTTCAAGTCCCCGGTTCCGCATTCTTTTGGCTTGGTTGCTACCTACTCCATCACCTCAACGTAGAGCAAGCTCTAAAAGAATCTTGCTTGGCTGCAGAACTCCTGTGAGGCCGGCAAAGGCCGTAACTTTTAGAGAGTCAGCTCTTTTTCGATTTGGGAGAGCTTGATACGAGCAAGAGCCAAGTTGCCTTTCTCTCGATCCAAAGCCAGATAGAAAAATAGCCCAGGTATGTGCTTAAGTAGATACATCAGGTGATACTGAGTCTCCAGAATAATAAGTATCTCTTCGATTCTGTCGGTGAACTTAAGAGACTCTGCAACTCGCATCTTGGCGCGGATCACCTCTGTGTTTCCGGCAATGGCCAACTCCAGATTAGCTTCGGGAAAGGCAGGGCTGTTGGTGCCCTTAAACCCCAGACACATTCCGGTCTTCCAGTCCCCCAAAGCGACGCCCAGTGCCCCGTCAATGGTGAGAGCCTTCACCAGACTGTCTTGAAGCTTGTTCATAAGGCTGCCCTATCCCAGAAGCTTGATCCTAAAGTGCGTCCGATCATGATAGGCCCTTCATTAGAAGGTTTCAACTTAAAAATACTAGAACTTGTTTATTATTAAGATAAGTACAACTAAATGCTAAATGCGTTAAGCGAGAGTCGTCGAGATTTTCTTGCCTTTACGTGCATCTGTATAGCTTCTTGAAAGCCAAGTCCCTGAGATCACGCTGGCTTTCTATGAAAACAAGGGCATCTCCCCCAAGGCAGGCAGTACGGCTCCCGCTTGGTTCGTTTGGGGGCATAGATCCTTGAGGATTTCGGCAAGGCGGTCGGGGAGTTATGCTGGGGTTGTCTCTTTTACCAGGCTGCTGAGGTTCACCCACGGCAGCGCCGGATCCCGTCTCTCCAGCTTGACCCATGCCCAAGGCTCCCCTTCCCCCCAACGAAGAAGAGCGGCTGGCTGCCCTACGAGAGTATCAAGTTCTCGATACAGCCCCTGAAACTGCCTTTGACGAGATCGTCCGGCTTGCTGCTTACATCTGCGGCACGCCCATTTCGCTAGTAACTCTTATTGACGAGCATCGCCAGTGGTTTAAGGCCAAGTTCGGCATTGAGGGCATCGAGGAAACGCCGCGGGATGTGGCCTTCTGTGCCCACGCCATTCTCTCGCCCAAAGAGCCGCTGGTGGTGCCCGATGCCACCCAGGATCCGCGCTTTGCCGACAACCCTTTTGTAACCCAAGAGCCGCATATTCGCTTTTACGCCGGTGTGCCCTTGGTAACGCCGGAAGGGCAAGCGCTGGGTACCCTCTGCGTGGTGGACTACCAACCCCGCCAGCTCAGCCCGGAGCAATTGGAGCAGCTCAAGGCCCTGGCCCATCAGGTGGCAGCCCAACTGGAGCTGCGCCGCACCTTGCGGGAGTTGGCCAAGGCTCCCTTGCTTCCCAAAGCTGGCGAGAGCAAGCCTGCTCGCAAAAACCGCTTTCTCCTCAAGGTCAGTGCTGGCCTGGGCCTGGCTGCCCTGATCTTGGGCGGGATCGCCTACTCTGCCCAGCGCAACGCCAGTCGCCTGCCCCAACTGACGGAGCAAGTGGCCGATACCCTGGAAGTGATCCAGAACCTGGAAGGATTGCTCTCAGAGATCCGTGCTGCCGAGGCAGGTAAACGGGGTTACCTTTTGACCAACGAGACTCGCTACCTCGACGAGTACAAGACCAGCCTTGAGGCCCTTCCCACTCGCCTCAGCCGGCTGCAAGAGTTGACAGCCGACAACCCTCTCCAGCAAGAGCGCCTAAAGCGACTGGAGCTGCTTTTGGAACAGCGCCTGAACCTTGCCCAAGATCTTATCCGGCTCCGGGATCAAGAGGGGCTGGCCGCTGTTCAAGAAGCCTTGAAGAGGGGCGAAGGGCAAAGGTTGATGGAGCGGATCGCCAACCTAGTGGAGGCGCTCCAGGAGCAAGAGCGGCTTCTGTTGCAGCAGCGCAGCGAGCAGTTCCAGCTTGCTTGGGTTAGAACCAATGCCATCCTGCTGGGGGGGCTGGCTTTTACCTACTTGCTGTTGGCCGCAGTTTATGCCCTCATTCGCCGCGAAACTGCTGAGCGGGAGCGGGCGGGAACCTTCCTCAAGCAAGAGCGGGACTTTACCAACGCCATCCTCGACACGGCAGGCGCTGTGGTGGTGGTCATGGATCCCGAAGGGCGCATCCTGCGCTTTAACCGCGCTGCCGAGCAGCTTTCTGGCTATTCGCTGGCAGAAGTCAAGGGCCAACTGCTCTGGGACTTGGGCTTGATCCCGGCGGGGGAGATGGCCGGCCTGAAGCAAGCTTTTCAACAACTTAAGGGCAGTCGCTCCCTTTTCTTGAATCGCTATGAAAACTTCTGGCGCACCAAGCAGGGGGCGCTGCGGCTCATTGCTTGGACCAACACCGCCCTGGTCAACGCCGAGGGCGAGGTGGAGTTTATCATCGGCACCGGCATCGACATCACCGAGCGCAAGCTGGCGGAGCTGGCTCTCAAAGAAAGCGAAGAGCGCTACCGGGATCTCTTTGAAAATGCCAGCGATCTCATTCAGGCTGTCGATGCCGAAGGGTACTTTCTCTACGTCAACCGCGCCTGGAAGGAGACCCTGGGCTACGACGAAGCTCAAATCCACCAAATGAGGGTTTTCGACATCATCCACCCCGACTATCGAGAGCACTGCCAGGTGGTTTTCCAGAAGCTTTTGGCTGGCCAACCTCTGGACAAGGTGGAGACGGCCTTTGTGACTGCCAAGGGCGAAACCATCTGGGTGGAGGGAAGTGTTAACTGCCGCCTTGAAGATGGGGTGATGGTCTCCACGCGGGGCATTTTCCGCAACATCACCGAGCGCAAAAAAGCTGCCGAGGAGCTGGAGCGGCAGAGCCGGCGGGCCCAACTGCTGGCCGATCTCAGCTTAAAGATCCGCCAATCGCTGGATATTGCCGAGATCCTGGAAACGGCAGTAACGGAGATCCAAGCCCTGCTCAGGGCGGATCGCGTTTTGGTCTACCACTTCCAGCCGGATGGATCCGGGATCATCTCCAACGAGAAAACCCAGCCCGGCATCCCTTCCCTTGTGGGCGAGGTGATAGAGGATCCCTGTTTTCAGGAAAAATATGCTGAGCTCTACAGCCAGGGCCGGGTTCGCGCCATCAGCGACGTGGAGGCCGAAGGGCTGGAGCCCTGCTACCTGGAGCTGCTGCAAACAATGCAGGTGAAGGCCAACCTGGTGGTGCCCCTCTTCATGGAGCAGCGGCTATGGGGGCTGTTGTTGGCCCACCAGTGTTCTGCACCCCGCCAGTGGCAGCCGTTTGAGATCGAGCTGCTGGTACAACTGGCCAACCAAATCGGCATTGCCCTCACCCAGGCAGAGCTCCTGGAGCGGGAGCGCCAGCGCAGCCTTGAGCTAGAACAAGCCCGCAAAGCGGCAGAGCAGGCTTCTCAGGCCAAAAGCAGCTTCTTGGCCACCATGAGCCACGAGATCCGCACCCCCATGAACGCGGTGCTGGGGATGACGGGCTTGTTGCTGGAGACGCCCCTGACCCCCGAGCAGCGGGACTTTGTCGAGACCATCCGCATCAGCGGCGATGCCCTGCTGACCCTCATCAACGACATCCTGGACTTCTCCAAGCTGGAAGCCGGGGAGATGGAGCTGGAGATCCTGGACTTCGACCTGAGGGCCTGTTTGGAGGAGGTGGCGGATCTCTTTGCCCCCACTGCCCACGCCAAGGGCCTGGAGCTGGCGGTGCTTATGCCGCCGGAAGTGCCCCGCTATCTGCGGGGGGATGCGTCGCGGCTGCGCCAAATCCTCAACAACTTGGTGAGCAACGCCATCAAGTTCACCCATCAAGGGGAGGTGGTCATCCAGGCCGAGCTGCTGCAGGAGACGGCCACCCATGTCCAACTGCGGCTCTCGGTAAGAGATACAGGGATCGGAATCCCCAAGGAAGCGCAAGCCAAGCTGTTTCAGCCCTTCACCCAAGTGGATGCTTCTACCACCCGCAAGTACGGGGGCACAGGGCTGGGCCTGGCCATTTGCAAGCAACTGACAGAGCTGATGGGGGGCAAGATCTTCCTAGAGAGCGAGGTGGGCCGCGGCAGCACCTTCAGCCTCGAGCTGACCCTGGAAAGACAACCCTACGCCCGACAAATCTCCCAGCACCCCGCCCGCATCCCTGTCAATCTCCAGGGCAAGCGGCTGTTGGTGGTGGACGACAACGCCACCAACCGCAAGATTGTCCGCTGCCAGGCCACCGCTTGGGGCATGGTGGTGGAAGAAGCCGAAAATGCCTACCAGGCTCTGGACAAGCTGCGCCAGGCTGCGCGGGAAGGGATCCCCTTCCCCTTGGCGGTTTTGGACATGCAGATGCCGGAGGTGGATGGGGAAACCCTGGGCCGCTGGATCAAGGCGGATCCCGAACTGTCCCCGACGCAACTGGTGATGATGACCTCGCTGGGGTTGGGGGAGCACTCCCGCCGCGCCGCCGAGATTGGCTTTGCTGCCTACCTAACCAAGCCGGTCAAGCAAACGCGATTGCAAGAAGCTCTGGTCATGGCGCTGGGCAAGTCTTCCGGCCTGGCCACCGCGCTGCTGGGCATGGGCCCACCCCTTTCGCAAAGTGCGCCCTCCGCCAGCCGCCCCCAGCAACCCCTGCGCATCCTCTTGGCCGAAGACAACCCCGTCAACCAAAAGGTGGCCCTGCGCCAGCTGCAGAGCTTGGGCTACCTGGCGGATGTGGTGGCCAACGGCCAGGAGGTGCTGGATTTGCTGCAGCAAGTCAAGTACGACCTCATCCTCATGGATTGCCAGATGCCGGTGATGGATGGCTACGAGGCCACCCGCCGCCTGCGCCAGCAGGAGCGGGGATCCGGCCACCGCACCGTGGTGATTGCCATCACGGCCAACGCCATGCAGGAGGATCGGGAGCGCTGCCTGCAAGCGGGCATGGACGACTATCTCAGTAAGCCGGTGCTAAAGGAGGATCTGGAAAAAGTGCTCAACCACTGGAGCCAAAGGATCGCCCCTTCCGCAGCAGGAGCAGCCAACGGGGCGGCTTCGTCCGATCCGCCTTCTCCTGAAGCTGCCGGCGGTGCCCCTGCTCCCACGCTGCCCTACCCCATCGACGCCGCCTACTTGGAGCGGGTTACGGGAGGTGACCGCCAGTTTCAGCGGGAGCTGCTGCAGGTGTTTGTCCAAGATGGCCAGGACCAGTTGCCGCGGCTGCGCCAAGCTCTTGCAGCGGGTAATGCCGAAGACTTGAGGAAAATTGCCCACCGCCTCAAGGGAGCTAGCGCCAACGTGGGAGCCAATGCCTTTTGTCAAGTAGCCCGCGAGCTAGAACACCTGGGGGTGCAACTGGCGCAGCCGGGATCCCCGGCTGATGACCCAAAATGGGCAAGCGCTTCCCAGGGCCTGGAGGAGCTGGAGCGCATCTTGGCCGACATTTGCCAGTACCTGCAGGAATTGGAAGGCTAGGGCGATCCCAGACTTGTCGCCCTCACCCCCAGCCCCTCTCCCAAAAGGAGATGGGGATCAAGCGGCGAACCATTGGAGGTAGGAGGAACAAATTGGCGCGGCTGTTTGGCTGCGCTCTGGCTCGGAACTGCAGCAAAAGCCCGGCTGCTTGATCAGTCTGGAAGAGGACAGCCGGGCAGAAAGTATCTAGCTAGTGCTTCGACCCAATCAGGCGGGCTGGGATCACATCAGGCCAATTTGAGAGAGGATCCCTTGGCCGGTCAGCAACTCGGTGGCCACGCCGATCACAAAGCCCAACATCGCCAGACGGCCATTCCATTTTTCGGCAAAGGTGGTAAAGCCGAACTTAGCTTCTTGGTTTTCCATAGTCTTAACTCCATCAAGGGGTGACATCTCTAATGTGGCTCAAGTATTAAAAACTGTCAAGTTTTGTGTCGAGAGCTAACAAGTGCAGCTTCTCCCCTTGACTCAGCGCCTTTGGTATTGGCGGTCGCCAAACAGGACTTGCCGTTCCTCGTCGCTGAGGGGCTGGTCTGGGGATCGGCGCGCCTCTGCCAACAGTTGCAGGCCCTTCTGCACAGCAGGGCGGGCCTCGATGGCTGCCAACCAGCGTTTGACGTTGGGGAACTCTTCGATGTTCAGCCCCTGCCGTGGGTAGCTTCGCATCCAGGGGAAGCTGGCAATGTCGGCGATGGAGTAGTCGCCCGCCAGGTACTCCGACTCGGCCAAGACCCGTTCCGCCACGCCAAACAAGCGCCGGGTCTCGTTAACGTAGCGGTCGATAGCATAGGGGATCCGCTCTGGGGCGTAGTGCTGAAAGTGGTTGGCCTGGCCCATCATCGGCCCAATGCCGCCCATTTGGAACATCAGCCACTGGATGACGCGATAGCGGGATCCGATGTCGCTGGGCAGGAGTTTCCCGGTTTTCTCGGCCAGGTACATCAAGATGGCGCCCGACTCGAACAGGGCATAAGGCCGGCCTCCAGGCCCATCGGGATCCACAATGGCCGGTATTTTGTTGTTGGGGCTGATCTTGAGAAATTCCGGGTCGAACTGGTCGCCGCGGCCAATGTCGATGGGAATGACCCGGTAGGGGATCCCTAGCTCCTCCAGCAGGATCGAGACTTTGTAGCCGTTGGGGGTGGGCCAAGCGTAGAAATCCAGCATGGGCAAGGGTTCTTAGGCCGGTTGTTCTGCCCATTCTAGCCCGCCTACCCCAAAGCCCCCGGCATCAACCCCTTAGTGTTGGTTTTTCCTAAGCTTAAATCGGTTTCTTCCAATACACCAGCCCATCTTCTCCGTTGTTGTAATAGCCCTTGCGGCGTCCCAGCAATTGAAACCCTGCCGATTCATAGAGGTGGATGGCGGCGTGGTTGGAAGCCCTCACTTCCAACGTGGCCCAGCGACAGCCTGCTACCCTAGCTTGGTCTAGGAGCGCTTCTAGGATCCTGCGGCCCAAGCCTTGTCGCCGGTGACCGGGATCCACCGCCAGCGAGATGATGTGGGCTTCTTCTTCGATGCGCCAGAGGATGCCAAAGCCCACCAGCGCTGGTGCTGTTTGCGTCGCGAGGTCTGGAGAGGGAAGGGAGAACTCTGTTCGGCCCGAGCCACAGGAAGCGCCAACGGCAACCGGTTCCGCCACAACCCCAATCACCGTGCTGGTGGGCCGTTCCAGCTCCGCGCGATAGCCCTGTTCCCCCCAGTGTCCGCCGTAGCAGCGTCGATCCAGCTCCAGCAATTGGGGCAGGGCGGTGATGTCGAGCATCTGCAGCCGATAACTTGTGCTACTCATGGTGGTCTAGTCCCGCAATTCGCAGAACTCCGATAGCAACAACTGCCCAAAGGGATCGTCATCCGGGGCGGCGTAGGGCAGGGCTCGGCGGCTAAGGCTCAAGATCTGGCCCCCCGATTGGGGATGGGGCTTGAGCTCGTAGTCGATCCCTTCTTGGAAGCCGGCCTCTTGTAGGTAATCTTGGGCGGCTTTGAGGATCCCTGCTCGCAGTTGGGCTTTGACGGCAGGGGCCATGAGGTGGCGAACAAACCAGCGGGCGCTGTCGGGATCCACCTCAGCAAGGTATTGGAGAGCGGGGGTCAACACCGCGGAGCGCTCTTGGGGAGAGAGTCCGTTGACCTGCTGCGCCACCGCCGGCACATCCCGCCGTTGCAGGGCCGCGATCAGGGCTTGGATGGCTGGAGAAAAGGTGGGATCCATGGCTGGGGATACCAGAGGGCTTCGAGGGTACGGACAAGGTCCGCCGCTTCCGCAGGAGAGGGAGGATGGGGTAGACAGACCGTGACATGGCCCAGCTTGCGCCCGGGGCGGGCAGGGGTTTTGTGGTACCAGTGCAGCGTGGCATTGGGGATCCCCGCCAGGCGCTGCCGCTTTTGGGCATAGTCACTGCTGGAGTGCTCATAACCCAAGAGGTTCACCATCACTGCCCCCCCACACTTGAGAGAGGGATCCCCCAAGGGGAGGCCGGTGATGGCCCGCAGGTGCTGCTCAAACTGGGAGGTGTGGCAGGCTTCCAGGGTGTAGTGGCCGGAGTTGTGAACCCGCGGTGAGATCTCGTTGATCCAGATCCCGGCCTTGGGGTGGGGCGGCGGCACCCAGAAGAGCTCGATGGCGAACACGCCCACCGCGTCCAACTTGTCCATCACCTTGACCGCCAGGTCGCGAATCTCGGCCTCGACAGTCGGGGGAATGCGGGCGGGCGCCAGCACATAGCGGCAGACCTGCTCGATCTGCACAGTTTCCACCACCGGGTAGAGTTGGATCTCCCCCGCCAGCCCGCGGGCCACGATCACCGCCAGCTCCCGCTCAAACGGGATCCACTCTTCCAGCAGCAGCGGGATCCCGGCATACTCGGCCAGAGCCTGTTGCAAGGTTGCTCGGTCGGGCAGGATGCGGGTGCCCTGGCCATCGTAGCCCTGCCGCCGCCGCTTGAGCACCACCGGAAAGCCCAACCCAGATAAGTCTGCCGTCTCCGCAGGGCAAAAGGCCGGCACCGGCACCCCCAACTCCGCCAAGAACTGTCGTTGGTGCAACTTGTCCAGCAGCGGCTCTAGGGTGCTCAGGCGAGGGCGAAAGCGGGATCCCTGCGGATCCAACTTGCGCAGCTCCGGCAGCGGGATGAACTCGTTCTCAAAAGTTACCACCGGGCAGCGTTGCAGCAACTGGGCTGTGGCCTGAGTGTCCGTCACAGCACCCCAGACCACACCGTCGGCTACTGCCACCGCCGGATCGGTGGGGGCAGCGGCCTGCACGATCAGCGGGATCCCCAAGGGGCGGGCCGCCAAAGCCAACATCTGCGCCAACTGCCCGCCGCCGATCACCCCCACCGGTTGGAAGCTCTGGGTTTTTGGGGATACCTGGGGTTCCACCACTGTCTCGCTATACTGACGGGTGTGCTGCTATCTGTTGCATCTTGGATCCAGAAATCATTATGGGATCCCTTGCCCTCGAGCGCTAGGAGCAAAACAGTGCAATCCCCTCAACCCTCTGAGCTCAGAGCTTTGATTGACCGGGCCTTGGCAGATAAGATCTTGACCCGTGCTGAACAACAGCAGATCCTCAATGCCGTCATGGCCGATCAAGAGATTTCCCCAGAAGAGCACGAGCTGCTGGAATTGGTTGTGGAGCGCCTAAGCAGCGGCGAGATCCGAGCCGTCGATTGAACCCCATCCCCAGGTTCTCCTCAAAACTTCGGAGAACGGATCCCTACTTGGGCTGCCGGGCACTCTGTCGTCCTGGGCCTGCTCCGGTGGGCGGATCGCCTAGAATAATTCAGAACCCACCTGTTTCTGCTGCCATGAGTTCTCGCTCTTCAGATTGGTTCACGCGGGCTCGCCACCTTTTCTACGGCGCGGCCACTGCCCTGGTGGAGATCCTCCAAGACCCGGAAAAGCGGGCCGAAAACCTCAACCGCCTCTCGATGGATCTGGCGCAACTGGCAGCAGAACTGGAGCAAAAGGGGGAGCTGATCGAACAGGAAGCCGTTCGTTACGTCGAAGGTCTCAGGGATGCGGCTGCCAACGCCCCCGCCCCAGAGAGCGAGAGGCCCGCCCCTGCCGAGAGCAGCCCCCCGACCACGGCTTCCCCTGCCCCTATCTCCAAAGAAGAGATGGCCGAGCTGATGGAGCTGATCCACCAGATCGAGTCTTTGCGCCTGGATCTGGAGCGGTTGCGCACCGAGCCTCCCTCTGCCTCGTCCTGAGTCTTGTGCGGTTCGACGTCATCACCCTCTTCCCAGAATTTTTTGCAACGCCGCTGCGCATTGGGCTGGTGGGCAAAGCCCTGGAGCAGGGGATCGCCGAGGTTCACTGCACCAACCCGCGGGACTTTGCCACCGACAAGCACCGCCGGGTCGATGATGAGCCCTACGGGGGTGGGGTGGGCATGGTGCTCAAGCCAGAGCCCTTTTTTGCTGCCGTCGCCTCCCTGCCCCGCCTGGATCCCCGCGAGATCATCTTGCTCACGCCGCAGGGACAACCGCTGCACCAGGCGCTGCTGCAAGAACTTGCCCAAAAGGCGCAGCTCATCCTGCTCTGTGGCCAGTACGAGGGCTTTGACGAGCGGATCCGCCAATATCTGGCCACCCGCGAGGTGTCGCTGGGCGATTTTGTCTTGACGGGGGGGGAGATCCCGGCGCTGGCCCTGATCAACGGCGTGGTGCGGCTCTTGCCGGGTACAGTTGGTAAGATAGATTCGCTGAGGAGCGAAAGTTTCGAGACGGGGCTGCTGGAGTATCCCCACTACACCCGTCCGCCGGAGTTTCAAGGGCACAAGGTGCCGCCGGTGCTTCTCTCAGGCGACCACCGAGCCATCGCCCGTTGGCGTCTGCAACAGCAGTTGGTTCGCACCTGGCGAAGGCGGCCAGACCTGTTGGCCAAACGCCCCCTCACGCCCGAAGAACAACAGTTGCTGGCAGAGGGGCTGGCCGAGCAGCACACCGATGTAGAGGAACAGGATCAATGTTTGTAAACCGTCTCCGCTCCCCCCTCAACCCCCGGCGCGGGATCCCTGCGGCCCTGGGTCTGCTTCTGCTGGGGATCCTGGCCAGCGCCGAGGTTGCCTTGGCCCAAAGGGGAGATGTCAATGAGGCCATCCGCCGCGACCGCAACGTCCAGTTGTTCGACGGCACCAGCATCGACATGAACGATCTCCTGCGGGCCGCCGAGTTTCTCTCCCGGCAAAATGCCGCCTCGCGTTGGGACAGCCGGGCAGAGATCGACGCAGCGGTAGAGCAATTCAACCAATCCCGCCGTCGCTCTCTTCCGCTTTCTCCCGGCTCCTTGACGCCTGAGCCCGCCCCTTGAGTGGGATCCCACCCCCGCCAGATCTGTTAGGATCACAAAGCTAATCTTGTGTGCGCTGAAAGGTGGCGCACCGTTTTCGGGATCCAGCAGGAGATACCGCCGTGGTTAAGAGCACCTCTTCCAGCAAAGCCGATACGGAGCAACGTTTGGATCCCGCCAGCCGGGGCCACTCCAAAGACAGTTCCACCGAACCCAAAGGAATCCCGGGCTTTATCCAAGAGACCCGTGCGGAATTGGGCAAAATTGTCTGGCCGAGCCGCCGGCAATTGATCGGCGAGTCGGCAGGCGTCTTGCTGATCGTGTTGGCTTTTGCTTCCTTCATCTACCTGGTCGATCAACTGTTTGCCTGGGTAGCCACTCAACTGTTCTCGTGATGTTTTGTCCTAGAGGATCCCTGTCTTTGGGGGCAAGAGAGCTATGGATGGCTACAGGGAGGATGCGAGGTGATGAGCACAGAGCAGCAGAAACGTCGTGGGCGCCCTGTGGAACACTTTGAGCCTGCAGACGCGATCCCGGAAATGGAGGAGGGGGAAGGACAAGGTCGCCGTAACCTGCGCTGGTACGCGGTGCAGGTGGCCTCAGGCTGCGAAAATAAGGTGAAAAGCACCCTGATGCAGCGGGCGGCTGCTTTGGATGTGGCAGATCAGATTGTCGAGGTGGTGATCCCGAAGCGGACGGGCTTCAAACTGGATCGAGCCGGCAAGCGCCAGGAACAAGAGGAAAAGGTCTTTCCCGGCTATGTCCTGGTGCGCATGGATCTCAACGACGACACCTGGATGGTGGTGAAAACCACCCCCAACGTGATCAACTTTGTCGGCACGGAAGAAAAACGGGCCTATGGTCGTGGTCGGGGCCATGTGACGCCGCGGCCCCTCAGCCAGAGCGAAGTTCAGCGTATCTTCAGCAGCGTCGAGGTGGAGGAAGTGCCCCTCAAAATCCAGATGGCGCCTGGGGATCGCATCGAAGTCCTCTCCGGCCCCTTCCAGGGTTTCTACGGCGAGGTGGTGGATGTCAGCCCGGAGCGGGGCAAGCTCAAGGCTTTGATCTCGATTTTCGGGCGCGACACCCCGGTAGAATTAGAGTTTGGTCAAGTGCGAAAAGAGGTGTAACCGCGTTTCATGGCTAAGAAGTTGGTGGCCGTGGTCAAGTTGGCCATTCAGGCGGGCAAGGCCACCCCCGCCCCTCCCATCGGCCCGGCCCTGGGCCAGCACGGGGTCAACATCATGGCCTTTTGTAAGGAATACAACGCCAAAACGGCGGATCAAGCCGGCATGGTGGTGCCTGTAGAGATCTCCATCTTCGAGGATCGCAGCTTTACCTTCGTCCTCAAGACGCCACCGGCTTCGGTGTTGATCAAGAAGGCTCTGGGTATTGAGTCCGGCTCCAGCGAGCCCCACAAAACCAAGGTGGGATCCCTGACGCGGGCGCAACTGCGGCAGATCGCCGAGCAGAAGCTGCCGGATTTGAATGCCCACGATGTGGAGGCGGCCATGAAAATTATCGCCGGCACCGCCCGCAGCATGGGGGTGACGGTGGTGGATTGATGAAGGATCTTCAGTCTGATTGTTGTCTTGAAGTTTTGGGGGAGAGAGGTTCTCGCCAGTACCCCGAGGAGAAACGATGGCTCGAAAACTGTCCAAACGTATGCAGGCTTTGCGGGAGAAGGTGCAGCCCATTGCCTATCCCCCCGCGGAAGCTTTGGCCCTGATGAAGGAGACGGCCACCGCCAAATTTGACGAGGCGGCAGAGGTTCACATCCGCCTGGGGATCGATCCCAAGTACGCCGACCAACAACTGCGCACCACCGTCGTCTTGCCCAGGGGCACCGGCCAAGAGATCCGGGTGGCGGTGATTGCCCGCGGCGAGAAAGTGACGGAAGCCCAAAATGCAGGGGCGGATCGGGTTGGGTTTGAAGACCTGATCGAGGAAATCGGCAAGGGCATGATGGATTTTGACCTGCTGATCGCCACCCCCGATGTGATGCCCCAAGTGGCTAAGCTGGGGCGGCTGCTGGGGCCGCGCGGCCTCATGCCCTCTCCTAAGGGGGGAACGGTGACCATGGATCTGGCTCAGGCCATCAAAGAGTTCAAAGCCGGCAAGCTGGAATACCGGGCCGACCGCACCGGCATTGTGCATTTGATCTTCGGCAAGTGCAAGTTCCCCGTCGAAGCGCTGCTGGAAAACCTGAAGGCGGTGCAGGAATCCATCGATCGCAACCGTCCCTCTGGGGCCAAGGGCAAGTATTGGCGAACCCTACACGTTGCTGCTACAATGGGTCCCTCGATCGAGGTTGACATCAATGCCCTGCGGGAGCTGAAGCTGGCGACTTAAGCCTGGCTTTGGCGCTGCGATGGGAGAAGAGGGTTTGAGTTGACGGATTTACAGGAGGATCCCGGCAAAGCGTCTTTATACAGCCGAATATCGAGCCGAAGACAGCAGGTGCCCACGGGCTTAATGTCCTGCCGAGGTTTGAGCACAGTCTAGAGGGATCCCTTCTGGGGTCGCTTTTGATGGAGCGCTTATCTCAGTGCGTCTCGGCCTTGGCTGGGACGCATTTTGTTTGGCGGATCTCTCTTCCACCGGCAATCCCCATTCAACCCTGGGTGACCATTGACAACAAAGGAGGTGAGCGCATGGGCAAGCAACCTGTAGCGAAGAAAGCGGAGATCGTCGATGAGGTGCGATCCCTGCTGCAAGCCAGCCAAATGGTGCTGGTGATCGACTACAAGGGGCTGACCGTTTCGGAGATGAACCAACTGCGGGCAGAGCTGCGCAAGTCGGATTCGGTTTGCATGGTTGTTAAGAATACCCTAATGCGGCGGGCCATCGCCGACCAAAAAGCTTGGGCAGGGGTTCTCCCCTTCTTGGCAGGGCCGACGGCCTTTATCTTGATTCGGGGCGATATTGCAGCTGCCCTGAAGGCGTATCAAGATTTTGCCAAGCAAACCAAGAAAACCGAGTTCCGTGGCGCCGGTATCGAGGGGCTATCCCTGACCTTGGATCAGGCCAAAGCCATCGCCGAGCTGCCGCCCAAGGAGGTGCTCATGGCCCAAGTGGCGGGCGGCCTTAAGTCGGTGGCCACCGGCTTGGCGGTCGGGATCAATGCGGTGCCCACCCAAGTGGCGCGCGGCATCCGCGAGATCCCGGCCTCGCTGGGGCGGGCCATCCGGGCCATTGCCGACAAAGAGGCCGCCTAAAGGGCTTCAGCCCAAACCTGACGTTAACCATTCTGTTACCCCTAAGGAGAAACCATCATGCCTTCAGAGCGCGTTGCAAACATTTTGGAAGAGTTGAAAGCCTTGAGCTTGCTGGAAGCTGCTGAGTTGGTAAAAGCCATCGAAGAAGCCTTTGGCGTCAGCGCGGCGGCCCCAGCCGGCGGTATGGTCATGGCCGCTCCCGCGGCCGCAGCGGCAGCAGCTCCGGCGGCAGCCCCTGAGCCGGTGGAGGAGCAAACGGCCTTTGATGTCATCCTCGAGGCTGTGCCAGCCGACAAGAAGATCGCCATCCTCAAGGTGGTGCGCGAGTTGACCGGCTTGGGCCTGAAAGATGCCAAGGATCTCGTCGAGGCCGCTCCCAAACCGGTCAAGGAGGGAGTTGCCAAAGAGGAAGCCAACGACATCAAGAAGAAGCTGGAAGAAGCCGGCGCTACTGTCAAGATCAAGTAGCTCCGGTGGCGGGGAGAGTGCCTCTCTCTCTTCTGACTAGAAAGCAAACCAAACCCAAGAGAGGGGCTGTTGTAGCCCCTCTTTGGCCGTTGCCCACCTGACTCCGTTGACGTGGGTTTCAGATCCCTGCGATGCCGAAGACTAACGTGCTGAGCGGATCCCTGCAGGCCAGCTCAGCCCAGAATCCAAGAGACTAACTCGAACCCCAGGCACCGCCACAGGCCCTGTCCACCTTTGGGGTTCTGCTTGTCGGCTATGGCTCTAGGCCATGGACTTGCGGCGGTTGCGCCGGACGGCTACCGCTTTGCGCTTGCGCTTTTCCAGGTTGGTTTCAAAGTGGCGATGGTTGCGCAGATCCCGCAAAATGCCCGCCTTGGAGACCTGGCGCTTGAAGCGGCGCAGCGCCGATTCGATCCCTTCGTTTTCGCCAATCGTCACCTGAGTCATAAAGAAGCTATCTCCTCCGTCGATGAGTAGAACGAAAGCACAATCGGGATCCCTATCCTAAACCATCTCCGCCCTGCTGCTGACGGTTACAGGGCGCGGCTGCCAAAGTTGAGGCCCGAAACCACCTCACCCTCTCTCAAATTCACGACAAACGAGGCCGTTGTTCCGGTGGAAGGCGGCGGAGAAGGCGTTGGCGTTGGGCTGGGGGCGCTGCCGATTACGGATTGTACAAAACCCACAAAGCTGGACACCCGCGTGTACACCCCATAGAAATTGGGCTGGGCGCAGCCTTTGCCAAAACTGGTGATCCCGGCCAGCGCAAAGCCGCTGCCGCTGGGCACGATCAAAGGCCCACCGCTGTCCGCCTGACAAGTATCGACTCCCCCCTGGGGAAAGCCGGCGCAGAGCATGGTGTCTAAAATGGTGCCATTGTAGGACTGGGGCGCGTTGCACACCTCGTTGGCGACGATGGGAACTTCGGCCTGTTGCAGATCCAGAGCAAAGCCGCTGGGTTCCTGGTCAAGGTCGCGGGGGAAAGTGGCTCCCCAGCCGAGGATGGTGGCAAACGTGCCGGGGGCGGTCAGGCTGGTTTGGTTGGGCTGCACCAGCGGCAGGGTAGCCAGAGCCACCGGCCGAGAGAGGCGCACCAGGGCGATGTCGTTCCCCCCCAGTTGCCCCACCCGCGGATTGTAGCCGGGGTTGATGACGATCTGTGCGGCGCGAATGCGCTGGCCGGCACCGATTTGCAAGCGGTTGGTACCCAACAACAGATCCAGGTTGCGCGCGTTCACCACCTGCTGGCCTTGATCGTTGAAAAAACAATGGGCGGCGGTGAGCACCCACTCCGGGGCAACCAGGGATCCAGCGCAAAACTGCGCCTGAAAAGGATCCGGCTCAGCCGCGTTCAACAGGGCCACCATCCAGGGAAAGGCCCCCGGCTGAGCAGGTCTGCCGCCGACAATCCGCTCCAGCCCCGATCCCGCGCGCGGCGTGGTGAACACCCGCCCCGGAGGCAAAAGGGCGGTGACGCGGTAGGTGCCGGGGGGCACGTTGAAAAAGCGGAAGTTGCCGTTGGCATCGCTGAGGGTGCTGGGCTCCCCCCCATCGAGGCGGCCATTGCCGTTCAAGTCCAAAAAGGTGGTGATGCTTGCCAGCCCTGGTTCTCCCGGATCCCGCAGGCCATTGCCGTTGAGGTCGTCAAAATGGGATCCCTCGATGCGTCCTGCAGGAGGGGCCGGGAGTGGCGGCAGGGGGCGACCGGAATCCCCTCCGCCACAGGCGCTGAGGCCCAGAGCCAGCCACAGCCCTACCAAAGGAGACCAAGAGTGAGGCCGGCTGAGACGGACGCGGAACTTTGAGGGATGAGCCATGGGCAGCTTCTCCGGGATGAAGAAGGGGGGTAGCGTCCGAGGGCGAGGGGCAGGGAGAGAGCCTGCAGTTCCTCAGCCGGCTTTGTCAGCCAAAGGATATCGTACCAGCGAAGCCCCTCGCGTGCGGAGAGAGGAAAACGTGATGCGGCGCTCGGATCTCCTCAGTTGCCTAAAACCCCAGATTCCGGCGCTCGGATGTGCAGCTTGCCTCTTGCCGCCTCTGGAAGTGGGCTGTAAAACCAAGTTGGGAGGGTGTGTGGCAGATGAATATCGCGGTCTTGGGGTTCAAGGGGGGTGTGGGCAAAACCACTACAGCGGTGCACCTGGCCCTCTACCTTCAACAACGGTGCGCAGCCCAGGCAAGTACACCCCAGGTGTCGCTGCTGCTCGACGCCGATCCCAATCGCTCCGCCTCTCGCTGGGCAGAACGGGGCTCCCCCTTTCCTGTCAAAGTGCTGGCCGGGGATCCCACCATGTCTACGCCTGGCGGCTTTCAGCATACGCTGATCGACACCCCCGCCCGCCCCACCCCCGAACAGTTGAGCCTGCTGGCGGAGCGGTGTGAATTGTTGCTTTTGCCCTGTTCTCCGGATGCCTTGGCCCTGGATGCCCTGATGCTGACTGTCAACGCCCTGGATCGTTTGGGGGCAAAGCACTACAAAGTCTTGCTGACGCTGGTTCCCCCCTGGCCTAACCGGGATGGGGCCGAGGCCCGCAGCTTTCTGCAAAAAACCGGGATCCCGCTCTGCCATCATTCCATTCGCCGCACAGTGGCCTTTCAGCGGGCCGCGCTGGAGGGGGTCTGCGTCAACCAGCTCCCGGATCCCAGGGCCAAGCAAGCCTGGTCAGATTACGTTGCGGTGGGAGAGGAAATCCTGTCATGAGCAAGTTTGAGCGCCTGCTCGACCGCCACCCGCCTCCGAAAAAGCTGAGCGCCCAGGCCTACAAGATCCCTGAGCCGCCGGAAGCGCCCGCCAAGCCCAACGGCGCGGAGTACGTCAAGCTGACCGCCTACATCCGCAAAGAGACGCACCGAGCCGTGAAGCGCCTCCTGCTGGAATCGGATCAGGATCTGTCGGAGCTGATCGAGGCCTTGCTCGCCCAGTGGCTGCGCTCTCAATCGGGAAAGATTTGAAATCAGGGAGGAGCGACATTGCCAGATCCCGCTGTCGGGGATCAGATGAAACACACGGATTCCGGTTGAGAACCAGATAAGAATAAGATGAAGTGGCGTGAGGCAGGGATCCCCGGACGCGAGGTGGGGCCGTTCGCGAGAGCGGGACGGAGCCCTTGGGCACGCTGGGCGAGGGGACGTCTGCGCTGCAAGAATGTCACGCTCTTTTAGGTGCAAAGGGATCCTTAGTATGCAAGCCATCACCCTGCTCGGCTCCACCGGCTCGATTGGCACCCAAACTCTGGACTTGGTGGCCCAGTATCCAGAGCGTTTCCAGGTTGTCGGCCTAACCAGCTACAGCAATGTCGTCCTTTTGGCCGAGCAAGTGCGGCAGTTTCGGCCCCAGATTGTGGCCATTGGCCGGGAGGAGCTGCTGCCGGAACTGCGGTCGCTGCTGACCGGGATGCGACCCCTGCCGGAGTTGGTGGCAGGCACGGAGGGGCTGTGTCAGGTGGCGGCTCACCCGGCGGCCCAGCGGGTGGTGACCGGGATCGTCGGCTGTGCCGGCCTCTTGCCCACGCTGGCCGCCATCCGCGCCGGCAAGGACGTTGCCCTGGCCAACAAAGAGACCCTGGTGGCAGGCGGCCCGGTGGTGCTGCCCCTGGTACGAGAGTACGGGGTGAAGCTGATCCCGGTGGACTCGGAGCATTCGGCCATCTTCCAATGTTTGCAGGGGGTGCCGCCGGGATCCCTGCGCCGCATCTGGCTGACAGCCTCAGGGGGGGCCTTTCGCGATTGGCCTGCCGAGCAACTGGATCGGGCAACTCTGGCGGATGCCCTCAAACACCCCAACTGGGTGATGGGGCGCAAGATCACCATCGACTCGGCCACCCTGATGAACAAGGGCTTGGAGGTGATCGAGGCCCACTGGCTGTTTGGTTTGGATTATGACCGGATCGAGATCCTCATTCACCCCCAGAGCATCGTTCACTCCCTGATTGAGCTGGCCGATACCTCGGTTCTGGCCCAGTTGGGCTGGCCGGATATGCACCTGCCCATTCTCTACGGCCTCAGTTGGCCGGAGCGCCTAACCACCCCTTGGGATCCCCTCGACTTGGTCAAGCTGGGATCCCTCACTTTTAAGGCGCCGGATCACCGCAAGTATCCCTGCATGGAGCTGGCCTATGCCGCCGGGCGGGCGGGCGGGACGCTGCCGGCGGTGTTGAATGCGGCCAACGAGGCAGCCGTGGCCTTGTTCTTGCAAGAGCGCATTCGTTTTTTGGATATCCCCCGCCTTCTGGAACGGGTCTGTGAGCGGCACCAGGTCATCCCCGCCCCCAGCCTGGAGGACATTTTGCAAGCAGATGCCTGGGCGCGCCAGCAGGTGGAACTCTTGGCGCAGCAGGCCCCGGCCCAGGTTCTGGCCTAATCCCTACCGGGGGGATCCGGCCCAGCGCTAGAGTGGGAAGAAGCTGGAGGAGCACCTGAGTGGCGGGATCCCATCTCCGACAACTGGCCCATTATCTGCGCCCCTATCGGCGCCAGGTGGTGCTGGGCATTGGATCCCTGCTGGTGGTGAACGGGCTGGGGGTGTTCCTGCCCTGGTACGTCAAGCTGGCCATCGACGATCTCAGCCAGAACCTGGCCGCGCTGTCGCCCAGCCGCATTGCCCTCTACGCTCTGGTGGTGCTGGTTGTCTCCACCCTGATGATGGGCATTCGCATTGCCTCGCGGGTGTGGATGTTCGGCGTAGGGCGGCAGGTGGAGTTTCGCCTCAAGCAGGCCATCTTCGAGCATTTGCTTACCCTGCAGCCTTCCTACTTTGCCCAGCAGACCATCGGGGATATTCTCACCCGCATCACCAGCGATGTGGAAAATGTCCGCCGCCTACTGGGCTTTGCCCTGCTCAATTTGGCCAATACAATCTTTGCCTACGGCACTACGCTGCCGGCCATGTTGGGTATTGAGCCGCGTCTGAGCGCCCTGGCCCTATCGGTGTTTCCGGTGATGCTGGGGCTGGTGAAGTTGACCAGCAACCGCCTGCAGCAGGAGCAGCTCCAGGTGCAGCAGGAGCTGGCGGATCTGAGCGATCTCATCCAGGAGGATATGAACGGCATCACCCTGATCAAGGTCTATGCCCAGGAAGAGCGCGAGCAGAGGGAGTTTCGCCGCCGCAACGAGCGGCTGCTGCAGGCCAATTTGCGCTTGGCCCTCACCCGCAACCTGCTTTTCCCCTCCTTGGTGGCTTTGGTCAGCCTGAGCCTGTTGCTGCTATTGGCGGTGGGAGGGCCGCAGATTGCGGCGGGACGGCTGACGATTGGGGATTTTTCCGCCCTCACCCTCTACGTGGAACGGCTGGTGTTTCCCACCGCTCTGCTGGGCTTTACCATCACTGCCTACCAGCGGGGCCAGGTCAGCCTGGAGCGGATCGACGCGCTGCTGCGGGTAGAGCCCAGCATCCGCGATGCCCCGGGTGCTTTGCCCCTACCGCTAGAGAAGGTGCAGGGGCGTATCGAGGCTAGGGGTCTGACTTTTGCCTATGCCAATACGGGATCCGCAACGCCGGCGCTGCAGGATCTGCACTTTTGCATCGAGCCGGGGCAACTGGTGGCGGTGGTGGGGCCGATTGGGGCGGGCAAGTCCACCCTGGCCAATGCCCTGCCCCGCCTGCTGGAGATCCAGCCGGGGCAAGTGTTTCTGGATGGGCAGGATATTACCCAGCTTCAACTGGGATCCCTGCGCCGCGCCATTGCCTACGTGCCCCAGGAGAGCTTCCTCTTCAGCGCCACCGTTCGGGACAACATCCGCTATGGCAAGCCCCAGGCGGAAGATTGGGAGGTGGAATGGGCCGCCAAAGCCGCCCACATCCACGCCGAGATCCTCCACTTTCCCAAGGGCTACGACACGCTGGTGGGGGAGCGGGGCATCACCCTTTCCGGCGGCCAGCGGCAGCGGGTGGCCCTGGCGCGGGCGTTGCTGGTGGATGCGCCGATTTTGATTTTGGATGACTGCCTCTCCAGCGTGGACAACCAGACGGCCCAGGCCATTCTCCGCCACCTGCGCCAGGCCACGGCCCAGAAAACGGTGATCTTGATTACCCATCGCCTCACGGCGGCGGTGGAGGCGGATCAGATCTGGGTCATGGACCAAGGTCGCATCGTGCAGCAGGGATACCATGCCCAGTTGTTGGCCGATGCCGACGGCCTCTACGCCCGCCTCTGGGCCAAGCAAAAGCTGGAAGAGGCCCTGGCCTAGGTTTTCTCTGGCCAGAAAGCCGGCCCAGCGGCTACCCTAAGCTGCAAGGCTGTGGGGAGGGGCAAAAGCATGGGAAGCAACGGGATCGATCTGCGCCAATTGCTCGGCCAAGCCGGGATCCAACCCCAGTTGGTCCAGGGATCCCTAGAGGGGGTGCAGGTCAGGGGTCTATGCACCGATTCGCGCCAGGTGCAGGCCGGGGATCTGTTTTTGGGGATGCCGGGATCCCACGTCGATGGCGGCGAGTTTGTCCGGGCGGCGCTCGCTGGAGGAGCGGCGGCGGCCCTCATCTCGCAGGAGGCGTGGAAGCAAGTCAGCGGAGAGGCTGAAGGGAGCAGTCAGCCCATTTTGGTGTGGCCCCGCGCCGGCTTGAACCGGGCTGTGGCCCAGGTGGCGGCAGCCTTCTATGGCTTTCCGGCCCGCCAGCTCATCCTGGTAGGGGTGACGGGCACCAACGGCAAAACCACCACCACCCATCTCATCGAACATCTGCTGCAGGCTGCCGGTCGCCCCACTGCCTTGCTGGGCACCCTCTACAACCGCTGGCCCGGCCACTGCCAGGTAGCCCCCCACACCACCCTGTTTCCGCTGGAGCTGCAGCGCAGCCTGAGAGAAGCCAAGGCAGCCGGCGCCGAGGTGGCGGTGATGGAGGTCAGCTCCCATGCCCTGGCCCAGGATCGGGCTTGGGGGTGTAGCTTTGCCGCTGCCGTCTGGACCAACCTCACCCAGGATCACCTGGATTTCCACGGCAGCATGGAAAACTACTGGCAGGCCAAAGCCACCCTGTTCCGGCCGGAGTACTTGCAGGGGCGAGCGGTGGTCAACGCCGACGACGAGGGCGGACGGCGGCTGCTCGAAGCCATCCCAGCCCCTCTGGAGCCCTGGGCCTACTCCCTGCAGCCCCTCGAAGGGATCCCTGCCCTCTGGCCCAGTGACGTTCAACTTCACCCCAACGGCCTGCAGGCAACCCTGCACACCCCTTTGGGCAGCTTTGCTGTGGCAGCGCCGCTGGTGGGATCCTTCAACCTGGCCAACCTGCTGGCGGCAGTAGGGGTGGCGCTGCACCTGGGGATCCCTGTTGAGGTTATCCAGTCGGCCCTGCCCCATTTTCCCGGTGTGCCGGGGCGGATGGAGCGGGTGAGCCTGCCGGGGCAGGACATCACGGTGATCGTAGACTATGCCCACACCCCCGATGGGCTGGAAAACCTGCTCAAGGCCCTGCGCCCCCAAGTTCAAGGCCGGCTGATCTGCGTCTTTGGCTGCGGCGGGGATCGCGACCGGGGCAAGCGCCCGCAGATGGGCCGCATTGCTGCCACCTGGGCCGATCGGGTGGTGGTGACCTCCGACAACCCCCGCACCGAGGATCCGCAGCAGATCCTGCAGGACATTTTGGCCGGGATCCCTGGATCCCCCTGGGCGGTGGAGGTGGATCGGCGCCAAGCCATCCGCCTGGCCATCCTGGAGGCCCAGCCGGGCGATACAGTCGTGATTGCCGGCAAAGGCCACGAAGACTACCAGATCCTGGGCACCGAAAAAATCCACTTCGACGACCGGGAAGAAGCCCGCGCCGCCCTGTCCCTAACTCCCCTCTCCCTCAGGGAGAGGGGCCGGGGGTGGTCGCGCTAGCGGCGCGGAGCGCCTGGGTTGACTCCCTCAGGGAGAGGGGCTGGGGGTGAGGGTTAAGCTACTCCTGCCCTCTGTTCTGCAGCATCAGCTCCACAAACTCCCGGAAGAGATGGTCGGCATCGTGGGGGCCGGGGCTGGCCTCTGGGTGATACTGCACGGAAAAGAGGGGTAACTGGCGGTGGCGGATCCCGGCCACGGTGCGGTCATTGAAGTTAAGGTAAGTAACTTCTACTTCCTCAGCCGGGATCGAAGCGGCCTCCACCGCAAAGCCGTGGTTTTGGCTGGTGATCTCCACTTCCTTCTCCAGCCCACAGGGGTGGTTGAGGCCGCGGTGGCCGAACTTGAGCTTGTAGGTGGATCCGCCCAAGGCCAAGCTGAGGATCTGGTGGCCCAGACAGATGCCAAACATCGACTTCCCGCTTTGCAGCAGCGCCTGGGTGGTGCGGATGGCCGTCGTCTCTGCCGCCGGATCCCCGGGCCCGTTGGAGAGGAAGATCCCATCCGGGTTGTAACTCAAGATCTCCTCAGGGCTGGCGTGGGCCGGCAACACCATCACGCGGCAGCCGTAGCGGGCCAGGCGGCGCAAGATGTTGCGCTTGATGCCAAAATCCAGCGCCACCACCCGCAAGGGGGGATCCGGGATCCGGATCCCTTGGCTGCGGCCATAGTCCCAATCGGCGGGGGTGGGCTCCAGCCACTCGTAGGGCTGGGGCGTTGTAACCTCTGCCACCAGGCTCAGCCCCTGCATGGCAGGGGCCTGGCGCACCCACTCCAGCAAGGTCTGCGGATCCAAGATCTCCGTCGAAATGGCCCCGTTCATCACCCCCTGGGAGCGCAGCCGCCGCGTCAGGGCCCGCGTATCCACCCCGGCAATGCCCGGGATCCCGTGCTCTTTTAGGTACTCAGGCAGCGTCCCCGTAGCGCGCCAGGAGCTGGCCAGGCGCGACACGTTGCGGGCGATGATCCCGGCGGCCTGGGGCCGGGCCGACTCCTGATCCAGCTCGTTGATCCCGGTGTTCCCCAATTCCGGGCAGGTGAACGTGATCAACTGCCCCCGGTAGCTTGGATCCGTCATCACCTCCTGGTAGCCGGTCATGCCCGTGTTGAACACCACCTCACCCACCGCCGTGCCCTCTGCTCCAAACGACCAGCCGGCAAAGGCCGTGCCATCGGCCAGCACCAGCAGAGCCGGCTGCCGAGCGTGCCAGGGGAAGACTTTTTCCGGAACTTCAAGAGTTAGGGAGACCATAACCAGTGAACCTACAGCAAACAACCACAAGCCACCCATAGCTCCCCTCTCCCCTTGGGAGAGGGGCCGGGGGTGAGGGCTGACTCCCCTTGGGAGAGGGGCCGGGGGTG
>NZ_JANSJH010000025.1:0-3875 GCF_047462495.1 Synechococcus sp. H55.2
GGGAGAGGGGAGCTAGAGACGTAACAAACTGTTTCATTGCTGTTTGATAATGACTAGATGTTGGAGCGGGCTTGGCGAGCCAGTTGGGTGAGAAAAGCCAGCGGATGACGGTTGTGGAGTTGCTGCTTGAGCCGCTCTTGCAGAATCTCCTCCTGCCAGGGATCCCCCGATTGCAGCCACTCCAGGTAGCTGAGCCCCGCTACCCGCGTCAGGTAGGCCCCGCTGGCCGCCTGCAGGGGGATCCCCATGAGCATCCAGGGGCTGGCTTTGAGGGCAGAGCCCAGGGCCTGGGTGGCCAGCTCCAGTCCTCCTAGCTGCACGATCATTTGGGCCAGGCTGTGGGCCATTTGCTGGGCCTGCTGCAGGGTGATGCGGCGATCGAACACCTGATGCAGCTCGCCGATCATGCGCGCCTGGATGGCCACCCCCGCCAGCACATCCAAAGCCGGAAGAGGGGTCACGGCCAAGGCAGCAGCTGTCGCCCACTGCATCCGTTCCACGATCCGGCGACCCTGTTGGTGGCGCTCTTCCCGCAAAGCCTGCTGGACGGCCTCGCCCAGGGTTTGGGTCTGCAACAGGGCGTTGGCCAGGCGCAGATGGGATCCCTTTTGCTGCAGCAGGCGGGCCATCTGCTGGATGAGGGCGGCAGTATCGGGGGGCTGTGGCTCCCAGGTTTCTTGCCGGGATCCGTCTGGAAAGCAGTAGCGGACTTTCAAGGGCTCTGGGTCAGCAGCAATGGCCACCACCTGCTCAGGGGGGATGACGCCGGCGGTGCGCTGGCGCAGGTGGGCCAAGATGATCTCCACCTCTTCCGGCAGCATTTGATCCGTCTTGTTGAGGGCCAGGATGGTGGATTTCCCCAGCCGGGCCAGCTCCAGCAGCTCGGCATATTCCGAGGCCAGCAGATCCCCGGCCACCACCAAGATCAGCAGATCGGCCTTCTGGGCCAGGGCGCGCGCTTCTGCCTCGCCGGCGCCGCCGATGGTCAGCAGGCCAGGGGTATCGGTGAGGGAGATGGGGCCGCTCCAGCCCTCCAGTTGATAGGTGTGAATGGATCCCTGCTGGGTAGTGCCCAGGGTGGGAGCGGTTTCCCCCACAGGCTGCCCCATCAAGGCGTTGATCAGAGAAGTTTTGCCGGCAGAGGCAGTGCCGAACACCACCAGGTGCAATTCCTCCTGGGCCAGCCGCCGGTCGATTTCCTGCATCTTGGCCTGCAAGGCGCGACGGCTGATGTCGTTTTGCAGCTTCTGGATGAGGCGATCGACATCCTGCAGATCCGCCTGCACCTGATCCCGGGTCAACTTAACCCGCCGTTTGCCTGGGGTTGGATCCCTCTGCTGTTGGCGAGCCTGTTGCCACCAGCGCTGCACCGCCAGCCCTGCCGCCACCGTTCCTCCCAGGATGCCGGCCACCAGCAGATCTGCCAGCGGCACCGAATAGGGAGCAACAAAGCTGTAGATGCCACTAACCCATTGCAGGTATTGGCTGAGAGCCGCCAAGCCCAGCCCCGTCAATAACCACAGCCACGTGGAGCGCGACAACACCATGCCAACCCACAGCTTGCCCAAATGCCCGATCCGGAACGGAGCCTGATCTCTAGAGAAGCTCTGAAGATCTATCCAGAGGTCTACAAAGGTGAGAGAAGCGATCGCAAATTCAGGACGGCTGAACCCTCTCCGCTGGCAACCCCGGCGCAAGCTGGATCCGCGGCCTCTTCTTTAGCATAGGGCTTAGTGTAGCTGAGCATACAATTTTTTCGGGTGAGCCGGCGCAGGGACGGCTGACCCCAGCTAGGGAATCAACGAGAGAGGCAGGCACTGGAGAGCGTCCTCAGCCCAAGCGGCCAGGGATCCCCGCCAAAACCGCCGGCGGCTCCAGCGGCGCCGGCAGAAACTCACCCCCCCGGTAGTCCAGTAGCTGCACCAGGAGCAAGTAGCCCACCCCCAGGGCAATGGCCAAAGCTCCCGTAACAATAGCCACCCACTTAGGCCGTTCCACGCTGCGCCTCCCCCGTCAACTGCCTATCCCTACCCATGATGCCCGAAACGACCACTTGCGGCCCAGCCAAGGATGTCTGGAAGTTTTTGTATCCTGAGGGGGTGTGAGGTCTGGAGAGATGATGAACGGGATCCCATCTTGGCGGCGGCAACTGCGGCGTTGGCTGCCCTGGGCTGCCCTGCTGCTGCTCCTGGTGGCAATTGGCTACTGGGTAGGCCCCCGACCCCGACCTTATCCCCAAGAGCCAGAGCTGCCCACCCTGGCCCCTCTGCCGCAGCACCCCCGCATCCGGGTGGCCTTCAACCAAAGCCGCGAGAGCACCTATCGAGATCCCTATCGCCAGGTCTATCGCTACGGCTACAACCTAGAGGAGTTGATTATCTCTCAGATTCGCTCTGCCCGGCAGTCGGTGGATGTGGCGGTGCAGGAGCTGAACCTGCCTCTCATTGCCCAAGCCCTGGCCGAGCGGCGGCAGGCCGGGATCCCGGTGCGGGTGATTACCGAAAACACCTATGTGCGGGCCTGGCACCAGCTCACCCCTGCCGAAGTGGGGGCGCTGGACGAGCGCAGCCGTCAAAAGTTCGAAGAGTACCGCCACCTGGTGGATGTGAACCGGGACGGACAGTTCTCCCCTGAGGAGATCGCCAGCCGGGATGTCTATGCCCTGCTCGATGGGGGGCAAGTGCCCTGGCTGGATGACACCGCCAACGGCTCCAAGGGCAGCGGCCTGATGCACCACAAGTTTGTGATTATCGACGGGCAGCGGGTGCTGACCGGGTCGGCCAATTTTACCCTCTCCGATATTCACGGGGATTTCGATGCCCCCGGCAGTGTGGGCAACGCCAATCACCTACTGCTGCTCGATAGCCCCGAGCTGGCCCGCATCTACACCGAGGAATTCAACCTCATGTGGGGGGATGGGCCAGGGGGATCGCCCGACAGCCGCTTTGGCGTGCAAAAGCTCAGGCGCCCCCTGGAGACGGTTTACCTTGACGATGCCATCGTGGGGGTGCATTTTTCCCCTGCCAGCCGCTCCCTGCCCTATGAGGCCACCTCCAACGGCCTCATCGCGGCCACCCTGGCCCAAGCGCGGCAGCAGGTGGATCTGGCTCTGTTTGTCTTTACCGACTCAGGCATTGCCAACCAGCTCAGGCAACTGCGCCAGGAGCGTAACGTAGAAATTCGCGGCCTGTTTGACCCTGGCTTTGCCTTTCGTGACTACAGCCGCACCCTGGAGATGTGGGGGCTGCTGCTCCCCGACGAAAACTGCCGGGTGGACGCGGCCCGCCTGCCCTGGACAGTGCCCGCCTCCTCTGTGGGCGTGCCCAACCTCGCTCCGGGAGACAAACTGCACCACAAGTTCGCCATCGTTGACCCCGGCACCCCCCAGGCCACGGTGATCACCGGATCCCACAATTGGTCGGTGGCGGCCAACCACCTCAACGACGAAAACCTCTTGATCATCCGCAACGGGCGGGTAGCGGATCACTTTGTGCGCGAGTTCGAGCGGCTCCTTGCCGAGGCCCGCTTTGGCCCCAGCCGCCGCCTGCAGCAACAGGCGGAAGAGAGAGCCCGCCTCTGCCCGAGCCCTGTCCCCGTTGCCCTCTCCCCATCTGAAGCAGAGCCGGAGCTGCTGGAAGTCGAGGCGATCTCCGTTCCTGACAGGGGATCCCCTTCCCAGCCGGCTACCCCGCAATCTTCTCGCGTGAACTTAAACACCGCCACCGCAGCGGAGCTGGAGCAGTTGCCCGGCATTGGCCCGGGCCTGGCGCAGCGCATCATCGAGGCCCGCCCCTTCTCCTCCTTGGAAGATCTGCAGCGGGTCAAGGGCATCGGCCCGGCCCGGATTGAGCAACTGCGGGATCGGGTCACCTGGT
>NZ_JANSJH010000025.1:3975-27689 GCF_047462495.1 Synechococcus sp. H55.2
TCCTGAGCCAGCTCCAGAAAAGCTCCCATACGACGAAACTTTTGGTAGCGCTCCTCCCGCAACTCCCGCCCGCTCAGGGCAGAAAGTTCCTTGAGATGTCGTAGGAGCGCCTCCTTTAGGGTCTGGGCAGCTTCCAGAGGAGCGCGGTGGGCGCCGCCAACCGGCTCTGGCAAGATCTCGTCGATCACCTCCAGTTGCAGCAGATCCTGGGCGGTAATGCGCAGGGCGGCGGCGGCTTGGGGCGCTTTCTTGGCATCTTTCCAAAGGATGGCCGCACAGCCTTCCGGCGAGATCACCGAATAAACGGCGTGCTCAAACATCAAGATGCGATCCCCAACGCCAATGGCCAAAGCCCCGCCGGATCCCCCTTCGCCGATGACAGTGCAGATGATGGGGATCTCCAGCCGAAACAGGGTCTGCAGGTTGGTGGCGATGGCCTCCCCTTGGCCCTCAGCCTCTGCCTTGACTCCCGGATAGGCCCCCGGCGTATCGATAAAGGTCAAGAGCGGCAGGCCAAAGCGGTGGGCGTGTTCCATCAGCCGCAGCGCCTTGCGGTAGCCGGCGGGGTTGGGCATGCCGAAGTTGCGGTGGATGTTGTCTTTGGTGTCGCGGCCTTTTTGGTGGCCCAGGATCATCACCGGCTGATCCCCCAGCTTGGCCAGGCCGCCGACGATGGCCGGATCGTCTTGGCCGTGGCGATCCCCGTGCAGCTCAAACCAGTCGTCGCAGATGGTCTGGACATAGTCCAAGGTGGTGGGGCGGCGGGGATGGCGGGCCACCTGCAGCCGCTCGACAGGCGTGAGCTGGCTGAAAATCTCGCGGCGCAGCTCTTCGGCTTTGGCCTCCAGCTGGCGAATCTGCTCGGAGGCGTCGATGTCGTTTTCTTCGGCCAAGGCCCGGATTTCCTGGATGCGCTGTTCGAGGGCGGCAACAGGCTGCTCAAACTCCAGCAGCAGTCGGTCGGTAGCTTTGGTCATGAGCAGTTGAAGTAACCTTGAGTTAAAGTGTGAGGCTGATGCGGGTCACAGCTTTTGAGGTGGTAGGCTGCTGAAGGCCAGGAGCCACTCGCATGGCGGCGCGTAGCGCTATCTTCTCACATCCGGATTTTCTAAGCTAGAGAAGGCCCTCTTCTGGCTCCGCTCAAACCTGTGTTTTCCTCCTCCCACTCCTCTGCACCTCTTCCCCCCTGGCTGCGCTGGGCGGTGGTGGGATCCGTCGTCCTGGCCATCGCAGGGGGCGCCTTTTGGCACTACGCCCAGCCGGAGCGGCAAATCCGAGTCCACACGCAAAGGTTGCTGCAAGCTGTAGAACGGCGAGATTGGGCCCAAGTAGAAAACTTAGTGGCCGCCACTTATCGCGATGGCTGGGGCTTGGACAAAGAGCAGGCACTGGCCTACAGCCGCGAGGTCTTCGGCCAGTTTTTGCGCCTGCGCATCCGGCCTCAAGAGCTACAGGTGCAGCTCGGCCCTGGGGATCAAGGCCAAGCCACCCTCTGGTTTATTATTGAGGGATCCGGCGGCCCTCTGGCCAACCTGACGCGGGATCAGGTAAACGCGCTGGAACAGCCCTTCCGCCTGGACTGGCAGCGGCGGGATCCCTACCGTTGGGAGCTAGCCCGCGTCGAGAACCCGGCACTGGAGTTACCCCCTATCCCCGCTCAGGGACGGACAGACCAAAGATGAGGGTCAAACACCAACAGGGGGAGCCGACCCTCGGCGGGCGGGATCCATCCCACAATGCCTCGTTGGCGGCCTTGGGCGGCGTAGCGGCTGGGGAGAGGTTGTACCTGAGAAGCAGCTAGGCGGCGCAGGATTGGCTGACTGGGAAGGGGCAGGGCCATCGTTTTCGAGTTATCGACCTGATTGGGTGGGCCGTCCTCACAACTGCCCGCTTGCAGCAACAGAACTCCCTGGGGCAGAAACGGGATCCCGCGGCCCAGCAATAGACGGCTGGTATCCAAAAGCTCAAGGCCGTCCTCCTGAACAGATTGAAAGTCTTGCCAGGCCAAAACCCGTCGCGCCCGTTCAATGGGTAGACCAAAACAGTAGGAGCTCAGTTGAAAGGTAATCAAGGTTTGCTGGTTTCTCAGGTGCTCCTGGCGGGCCAGACGGCGCAAGCGCAGAGGAGAGAGGAGGGCCATGGTCTACCTCGCTACCGACAATATCGGCGGGGCCGGCTGCAGCAGATCCCGTAACTGTTGGATCAGCTCCTGTTCCTGAAAGGGCTTGGAGAAATAGGCGCTGGCTCCCAGCCGTTGGGCCAATTGGCGATGTTTCTCGCCGCTGCGGGAAGTCAGGATGACCACAGGGAGCTGGCTATACAGGGAGTGGCCACGAATCCGGGCCAACAAGCCAAAGCCATCCAGCCGCGGCATTTCGATATCACTGATCACCGCTTGGATGGGAACTCCTTTCTCAAGCCGTTCCCAAGCCTCTTGTCCGTCGCGGGCTTGTTCAACCCGAAACCCCGCCCTTTCCAGGGTTATGGCCAAGAAGCGGCGCACGTTAACTGAATCTTCCACCACCAGCAGATGGGGCTGGGCGGCAAACCTGGACTGGGGAAGGGGATCCCTTGCTGGCCGGCAGGGCCGATCCCGCTGGGCCAGCAGCCAGCTTAGGAGGGCAGGCGGATCCACGAAAAGGGCCATTCGCCCATCCGCCAAAACGGTGCAGCCAGAGAACCCCGGCGGCAGAGGCAGACCTCCCTCCACCGGACGCAGGGTGACCTCTTGCTCCCGCCAGAACCGATCCAGCAACAGACCGTAGGGCTGGTTGCCTTCCGCCACCAACAGCACCACAGGTCGGTCGAGGAGGGGGGTCCCATCCATTTCCTGGACAGGCTGCCGGCGGGCAAAGCGAAACCAACGCCCTACGGGGATCAAAGGAACCTGCTCTCCCTCCCAAAGGAAGGCATCGGCAGGAAGCTCAGGAGCCAGCAGCACCTCTTCCACTGCGTTGGCCGGAAAGGCCAACATCAACCCCCGGCACTCTGTTAGCAGCACGCGGCTGACGCTCAGGGAAAGAGGCAGAGTCAGGGTAAACAGCGTACCCTCCCCCGCCCTAGATTCCACCTGAACCTGCCCCCCAATTTGTTCCAAGTTGGTGCGCACCACATCCAAACCCACCCCCCGCCCCGAGAGCTCGCTGACTTGCTCGGCGGTGCTGAAGCCCGGCTGGAAAATGAGCTCAAGCAGCTCCTCCTTGGAAGCCTGATCCAAGTCGGCGGCAGAAAAGCCCATTTGCAAGGCCCGGGCACGCACCTTGTCCAGAGAAATCCCTCTTCCATCGTCGCGTACCGTAATGAAGGTGCGGTTGCCCCGTTGGCTGGCGGCAATTTCAATCAGCCCTTTGGCCGGCTTGCCCCGAGCCAAGCGGGTGTCCGGATCTTCAATGCCGTGGTCGAAGGCGTTGCGCACCAAGTGCAACAAGGGATCCGCCAAAGCTTCCAAAATCGAACGCTCGATTAGGGTGGATCCCCCCAGAACCCGCAGCTCCACAGGCTTGCCATGGGCTAAGCTCAGCTCCCGCAGTGCCCTGGGAAAGCGATCCGTCAAATCCGACAGCGGCTGCATGCGCACCTGGTCGAGACGCATTTGCATTTGCCGGGAGAGGCGGCTGAGCTGGCGGGCGCTGCCCTCGGTCTCCTGCAGCGTGGTGTCGATATCGGCGGTAACCTCGTCAATTTGCACGATGGTCTCCATCATCTCTTGGGCCAAAAGGTGCAGCTCCCCATAGCGATCCATCTCCAAGAGGTCAAAGGTATCGACCAGGGTCAGGCCGGGATCCCTTGCTTGTGATAGCAGAGAGGCGGGCACAGTGGCGGCGACGCGGTCGTAGCTGCTGCGCAGGCGGCTGTTGGTTTCTTCTAGGGTGCGAACCCGCTGTTTGAACAAGTTGGCCAGCTCCCGCAGCCGCTGCAGGCGGCTGTTGAGGCGGTTGCGCTCACTCGTGAGCTCTCCCAACAGCTCCCCCAACTGTTCTAGGGGGCGAGCCGGCACCCGTAGCATCTCGGCGGGGCTTTTGGCCCTGGTTGGAATTGCATCCGGCAGCTCGGCAGTGGCCCCTGGGGGGGGAGGGGCTTCTGCTGCGGAGGAGACCGGAGGCTCTGCCGCATCCCAGGAGCTGGGGAGAAGATTCGTCTGGCCCACCAGCACTAGGGCCTGCGAGTGTCGCCAAGCCTGTAAAACCGCCTGAGCAACGGGCAACACCTGCTCTTTCTCAGTTGGCGGCAGCGCTTCCAGAGCCTGGGCTGCCGAGCTGCACAAGCTGACAAAGGCAGGCAGATCCAACATTTCCCCCAGCGCCCCCAGCTCTTGGGCAGCGATGAGAAACTCCTCCCGCAGACAGGGCTGGTCGGGCGCGGCCAAAACTCCCTCCAGCCGCTGCAGGCAGGCTTCCACCTCCGTTTCAAACAGCAGTACCCGGATATCGCCCCCGGCTTCTGCAGCCAACACCTGCGCGGTATCTTCCGGCCGCAACTCCCCCACCTGCTCCCGCAGCCGCTGGAAGATGGGCTCCACTTTCTCCCTCAGCCAGTCTTCTTGCAACGGCTGCCTCTGCTGGTGGCGCTGGACAATTTGGCGCATGCAATCCAACGCCGCCAACAGGGTACGCTCTACTGCGGGCTTGGCTTTTTGGGGATCCACCTGCAAGATCTTGAAGCCGTCCTCCAGGCGGTGGGCCAGGTCGCTGAGCGCCGAAAACCCCATCATCGCCGCCCCACCCTTGATGGAATGGGCAGCCCGCAGCAGGCGATCCAAACGGGGGCGATCCAACTGCCGGGATCCCAGCCCCACTACCTCTGTCTCCAGGGTGTTGAGGTAAGTCTGGGCCTCCTCCAAAAACTGCAGCCTCACCAGCCATTCGCGCGGGTCGAGGCCATCGGGATTTGGCTCCATACTAGACTGCCTCCCCCACCTTGAAGGTGGACACCGAAGCCTGTAGCTGACGGGCAACCGCCACCGTAGCTTGGAGAGAGTTGGCCACCTGTTGCGAAGCTGACGCCGTTTGGGCGGCAATGTTGGCGATCTGCTGCATCAACTGCCGCACCGTTTGGGAGGTGTCGACCTGGGCCTCGGTGGAGCGGGCGATGGCCTGGAACAGTTGGTTCACCTGCCGCGAGACTTCCACAATTTGCCCTAGGCTCTGCTTGGCTGTTTCCACCAGGCGGGTGCCTTCCACCACCTGGCCGGTGCTGGTTTCCATCGCCTGCACCACTTCGCTGGTCTCCCGTTGGATCCCTTCCACGATGCGCTCGATCTCGCGGGTGGCCTCCGCCGACTGGGCGGCCAGAGCCCCCACCTCTTCGGCAACCACCGCAAAACCCCGCCCTTCTTCCCCGGCGCGGGCCGCCTCAATGCTGGCGTTTACGGCCAACAGGTTGGTTTTCAGGGCAATCTGGTTAATCAAGGACACCACCTTGGAGATCTGCTGGGAAGATTCCCCCAGCCGTTTCACTTTCTTGGCCGTTTCGGCCACCGTCTCCCGCAGTTGCAGGATGTTCTGTACCGTGCGATCCATGGTCAAGCTGCTGTCGGTAGCCGTAGTGGCAGCAGACTCAGCTACTGTGGCAGCCTGCTGGGCCTTATCGGCCACCTCCTGGATCGAGAGCGTCATCTGTTCCACAGAGCGCAAGGTCTCTTCAATTTGGATGGCCTGCCGGAGAGCCGCCTCGGCCAGCTCGCGAATGGCTGCCTCGTCCCGGCCAATCGATTGGTTGACTTGCCCGGCAGCCTGCTGCACTTGAATCACGATGTCGCGCAAGCTCTCGATGATGACGTTGAAAAAGTCTGCCATGATGCCAACCTGTCCGGCGGTTAGCTGCGCCCGCACGGTGAGGTCTCCCCGCGAGGCCTCTGTAACCTCGCCAATAAGCTGCAGCAGCTCTCTTTGCAGCGCTTCCGACCGCTCTCGTTCTTGGGCGGCCACGGCCTTTTGCTCCAGCGCCCCCAGGTTACCCAAAGCTTGACTCAGGCGGTTGGCCAGCTCGGCCAGGTTTTTCTGGTCTTCGTCAGACCAGCTCTGGCTTTGGGCGCGGCCTACGGCCAAAAAACCGTAAAGCTCATCGCCACGTACCACCGGCGCCACCATCTCGGCTTTTAATTGGATTGTGCCCAACATCTGCAGGTGGTCGGCGCCCAGGTCTACCCCAGGCACCGGGCCAAAAGCGTAAACTTGCCCACTGTGGAGAGCCTGCTGGAGCGGAGCCGGGATCCGGCGGAGGAAGGTGCCCAAGGTGTCAGGCAGGCTGCTGTCGCGGGATTCAGCAATAACCTGCGCCTCTTCGGGAGCGGTCAGGCGATAGAAGGCCACTCGTTGGGCACCAAAGCGCTGACGCATCTCGCCCAACAGCTCGCTCAGGGGATCGATCAGCTCTTGCTCTTGGCGAATCCGGGCAATATCGGCAAACCGTTGGGCCAGCCGGGTATCGGAGACTTGTCGCTCGTAGGTGGCGTTGCGTTCCCGCACAAAGTTGCGCACCAGGATCAAGATGATCCCCCAGCTAACCAGCAGGATCGGGAAGCTGGTAGCCGAAAGGATCAAAGCCCCCAACAGATCCCGCTCGTAGAGCCGGACGCTGCTCTGAATGTTGCCGCGAATGGCCTCCAGGGTTTGGTTGATCCCTTCGGCGTAGATGCGCTTTTGCTCTTCGTACTCGGGGCTGTGCAGCAGGTCAAAGGCGCGTTCTTGCTCGCCGGCTCGAATCAAGTCAAAAGCCTGCACCTCCCACTCCACCAGTTTGATGTTGGCTTCTGTCGTTTTGGCTGCGTAGGCCTCGTAAGAAGCGGGATCCAATCGCTGAATCTCCGCCAGCACCTTATCCAACTGAGGTACATAGCGGTTGTAGCGCTCTTCCCAGGACAGATCCCCGCTGGCAGCAGCCATGCGGGCAGACATGGTCAAGACTTCATCCAAATAGATCACCTGATCGCTCAGGTTTTGCAGGGTGAACTGCCGCGAGATGGAAGGCTCGAAATCGAAGTAGGTGCGGGCTACGCTGCCGGCAGAAACGGCAAACAACAGGGAGCTGATGCCCAGCGGGAGACTGATCGCCAGAGCCAGACGGGATCCGGCGACTTTACCCTGGGGTCGAGAAGAGGGGGCCAACTTGAGGAAGAGGGGACGGAAGGAGACCATAAGAGTTTTACCTATAGCTAGGAGAAAACGGTTGAGAGGGATCAAGGATTGGCTTGGGAATAGGCCGAGTTGAGCCTTTGGAGAATGGCAAGGGGGCTGAGTACCCAGAGAGTCTCTTCCTTTTCCTTTTCCCAGACCAAACCACTGCAACAGTCGCAGAGACTATCCAGCCGGAACCTATCTTGGACGGGTTGAGCTTCTGCTAGAGGCTGGATCTGCTGGCTGACCACTCGAGCCACCCCCCTCACTTGTTGCACAGCCAGGCCCAGCCCCCCACATTCTGGGCGCATCACCACCAGATGGTATTCGGGCTGCCCAACGTCCAAAGGCTCCAGGCCAAGAAACTGTCCCAGATCCACGCCCCAGAGGATGCGGTTGCGATAGTTGAACAAGCCCAGCACCCATGCGGGCTGGTTGGGGAGAAGAGTAAAGTGCTGTGGGGCAACAATTAGCACTTCCTGGGCAACTGTCATGGGCAAAAGGGCCCGACAGTCCACCCCCAACTGGAGATGTAAGTACAATTCTCCGGTGCGGACGGCAGTAGAGCTTTGGGAAGAAAAAGAGGTCGCCAGCATCTTTGCTCTCGCTCTGCAACGTCTAAGGCCCAACCAGACTGCACCCCAGAACCACGACCGCAACTTGGACTCAGCAAGGGAGATTCGCTGCAAAAAATCCCGAGACTCAACTCAGCACCACCGACTTCACGGCCCGCACAATGTCCTCGCGGCTAAAAGGCTTGGTCAGATAAAGGTCGATCCCTTGCTTCATGCCCCAGAGTTTGTCCAGCTCTTGATTTTTAGAAGTGCAGGCCACAACGGGCAACTTTTGGGTCTCCGGGTTTTTCTTGATTTGGCGGCACAACTCCAGCCCGCTCATGCCTTCCATGACCAAGTCCGTCAGCACCACATCGGGTTTGTCGCTGCGGATCTGCTGCAATGCCTCTTGGGCGCTGGCCACTGCCACCACTTGATAGCCTTCTGCCCGCAGGTAATCGCTGATGAGCTGGCGCTCCGAGGCCACATCTTCCACCACCAAAACTTTCACCATGATCGACAACTCCTTTGTTTTTCAACCACCGTAAGCTTAAGGTGCCCCTAGGTAAGATAGCGAAACACCATCTGCAGCAATTCTTCCTGCCGAAAGGGCTTGGTCAGGTAATCGGTAGCACCGGCCAAGCGCGCCTTAACCCGATCGATCAGGCCTTTGTGGCCCGTAACCATCACCACCGGCACATCTTTGAGTACAGAGGACTTGCGGATAAGGCTGCACAATTGGTAACCGTCCACGTTGGGCATGCCCACGTCCAGCAGGATGAGATCCGGCTTGAGAGTGGTCAGCTTCATCAAGGCTTTCAAAGAGTCGCTGATGGTGTGGATGACCAAGTGGTGCCCTTCCAGCAACCGCTGCAGCTCGCTGAGCATGGCTTCACTGTCGTCAATACAAGCCACAACCCAGGTTTTCGAGACTGGGGGGGATGGGCCCAGATCCGCAAGCCCGTTGGCCAGTTGGAGAGGCACGGTGGGGGTTTCTGAGGGCTGCAATTCTGTCTCAAGCCTGGCCGCGTAGGTTTTGGGCAGCCGATCAAAGGGGGGCTGGGGATCCCGTAGGACAAGGATGCCGGCTTGGATCAAAGGATGTAGGCGGCGAGCGATCCGCAGGTCGTCTTGATCGAGAAGAGCGCTCAACTGGCGGAAGCTAAACCCCTTCAGCAACCGGCCCAGACGTTCCTGTTGCTCGGCGGGAAGGCGTTCTGCCTGAGCCCGGCTGGCAAAGTAGGGCCGTTGGTAGGGGGAGGTGATCTCAGGCCCCAAAGATTGCCAAGCCTGTAGCCGCTTTTGGGTCAGATCGAGCAGGGATCCCACCTCCCACTGACCCAGGGTGGGCACCGTGTCCAACGGGATGATCTCCTGCCGAAAGCTGGTTGGAACCAGCAACAGATTTTGCAGCACCTCCTCGCTGATCCAGGTGTTCAGCCGACGCGCAGCTTCCCAAGGCAGCAGTTGTTCCGTCACCATCCAACTCAGCCCCAGAAGGTCTGCGGGCAGAGGTCCCGTCTCCTGAGCCAGCAGCGCTTCCACCTGCCTATGGATACGCAGGCAATTTTGGCGGGTCAGAGAAAAAACTTGATGGCTGAGCCGACGCAGGTGGCGGTCCAGTCGCTCCAAAGGCTCGAAGCTGTGGTGTGCAAATCCCAGACGACCTTGGTGGAACACCAATGACCAAGTGTCCAGCTCCTCGCTTCTGTCCAGAGCACTGCAATACCGAACAACCCCTGTGAAACCAGCCTCCACCTTCAGCAAATGGTCAGAGACTTGCGTACAGACGTTGGGGCAATTCATCGGCGGAGAGGACATGCTTGGGCAATTTTCTGCGCTGAGATTGACAATATCGGTGAAACTCTATGCTCCACTCACAAGTCGGCGCGAGAATGTTTTCAAGAATACGATTCAAGTTCAAGCACAGCTCCGACCCAGACAACCCCTTTTGAACCGAGCCTAACAGAACGGGCCAAGGCTGCACGAAACTTAGAGTAGGTTTTACAGAGTAGGTTATCGATGACTGGGGATCACCAGTCGATCGTCACAAATGAGAATTAACCTTCAGATCGTCTGGCGGTTTTCTTCCCCGGAAACTGTCCACGGAAAGCCTGCAAGACGCAAGACAATATAGAAGTAATCCGAATAAATCTCTTCCGTAAACATACGGAACTTAGATGCTCTCCAATTTCCAAAGCGGCTCCAGATAGGCTTGGCAGCGGCGCAGCAGTTGCCGACTTTCTTCAAAGCTGATCTGCTCCAAGGCTTCGGGGTAGGAGCACCAGCGGTAGGCGGCCACCTCCTCCGGCTGTACCTGCAGCTGAGGGGGAGGAAACTGGGGCGGCAGCAGGGCCACGTAGTAGGTAACGGTCTTGGCCACCGCGTTCCCCTCTGGATCTGTAAAGGTGTAGGCCTCCTGCAGCGTCAGGGGGTCGGGCTGGCCGGGCAGGGTCAGAAGCTGGTAGTCGGTCAGGCCGGTTTCCTCGCGCAACTCCCGCTGGGCTGCGGCCAGGTCGCTTTCGCCCTCATCTTTGTGCCCTTTGGGGAAGGCCCAATGCCCTTTCTGGTGCTGGATGAGCAGGTAGAGGTGGGATCCCTGGGCGGGCGGGAGGGGCAGCACCGGGATCACGCCGTAGGCAGCATCGGTCAGCATGGGAGCTAGTCTCCAAAGAGTTTGATGGCAGGTGGCTTGGGATCAAAAACCTCGTTGGGATCCACCCGCGGGCGCTCCACCCCTTGCAGGGGCGAGAGAGGGCGACCGGTGTCGAATTGAAAGAGATAGATCGGCAACTGGCTGTCGCCTAATGGCAAGAAGGCCAAGGTATCGATCTGGGTGAGGGCATTGCGGCTGGCCGGTCGGGTGAGGTTAAAGGCGGCGATGCGGTCTTCCAAGGGGGTCTCTGCGGCGGTGCGTCTGCCCAGGCCAATGCTAAATTGCTGGTTCCCCCGCTCGTCCACTCCTAAGGGCCGCACCTCTCCCAGCTCCAGTTGGGGACTGCTCTCCGGCAGACCGGCCACCACCGGCGGTGCATCCAGCGGCGGCTGTGAGGGCAAAAAGCGCAACTGCACCCCCTCTGGCAGAAGGCGATAGTCCTGGTAGTCGTGCCGGATGGCAAGGGATCCCCTGAACACGCGGCGGGTCAGGCCCTCCAGCGTCCAAAACCCATAGCCCACATTGATGCGGCTGCTCTCCGGCAGCCAGTAACGGGCGCCTCCCTGGGGAGCAGGCACTGCCGTAAACCCCATGAGGACATAAGCCTGCCCCCACACCCCTGACAAAAACAAGAGCACCTGCCGCGGCAGCCCTGACTCCGGCTCCAGCCACAGCTCCCGCAACTGGCCCTCCTGCAGGGGCTCTAGGCGCAAGTGCTGGACAGGGGATCCCGCCAGATCTGCTCGTTCTGAGGAGACGACGCGGTAGCGGCTGGGATCAGCCTCTAGCTCAAAACTCACCGAGGGCAGGAGCGCTTCGGGCCGGCTCACGTACACCGAATACAGCTTGAGCAGGTCCGATTGGTTCACCACCTCCAGTTGCCGCGAATCCAACAGGCGAATGCGATCCCCTTCGGCTACCCACGCCTGCCAACTGCCGTCACGGCGGCGGAGCACATCCAGGGTGGCTGTGAAGGTTTGGGATCCCTCCACCCGCACCTGCTGGCGGTACTGCAAGTTGGGCAGCGGCGGCAATTGCTTTAGAGCAGTGTTGAAGCGCTGCAGCCAAGCTTGGGGATCCAGCTCGGAGCTTGGGGGAGCAGCGCGATCCGACTGGGCCAAGGCCGGATCTGCTGCCTGTAGGGCAACCAGCCCCATTAGCAGGAGCACCACTCCGCCGAGGTAGCCGCAGCCTCGAAGGGATCCCGGCCGTCGCCATCTCCTGAGTTCGGACTGTCCAGGGGACATTGGCTTACCTCAGCTCACCCTACCAAACGGGGACGCCTCCCAGACCCCAGAGAAAACCCTCCAAAGGGATCCCTGGTACCTCTATTCGATGGAAATAGACTGGGGACCTTGGGTGGGGGCGGGCGAATCCTCCACCCTCAAGCCCTGCGACTCCAGCCAACTGCGCAGCGGATCTTGCCTGACATCCAAACGCAGCAGGCCGCTCAGGAAGCCACCACAAAAAGGAACAGGATTGCTCAAAAAGGTCTTCCAGACCTCATTTATCTCCATAGCCACAACACCAACCACCCCCCAATCCTAGCAAGGACGGCAGTTGGGGATCCCCTACGGCCTGGCAATCGCAGCATTCCCGTATCCCCGCTGTTATTGGATATACTCAGCTCAGAGCTGCGCGGGCGCTTGTGATGACCTCTGCAAAACAGCTTGGCAAAATTCTGCTGGTGGACAGGGATCCCGCGGTTAGCCAGCAGTTGAAACGCAGCCTTGAGCAAGCTGGATACAGCGTCTTTGCAGCGCAAAACAACATCAAGGCTTTGGAAGCCATCATTCATCAATCGCCAGATCTGGTGCTGATGGAGTTGGTGCTGCCGGGGCTGAATGGGCTGGAGCTGTTGCAGAGGATCCGCTCGGCTCGTTCCCGCTTGGAGTTGCCGGTGCTGATCCTCTCCAGCTACAACGATGCAGCGGCCATGGTGGCCGCCTTTGACCTAGGGGCAGATGACTACCTCACCAAACCTTTCCTTCCTGAGGTGGTGCTGGCCCGCATTCGCTCTCAAATTGCTCTGGGCGCAGCCCGGCGAGCTGGCACTGCCAAGCAACCCAACCAGGTTGGCAAGGGGCGCTACCAAATGGAACGCTTGATCGGCATCGGCGGCTTCAGCCAAACCTACCTGGCCCGCGATACCCATCGTCCTGGCAACCCGCTCTGCGTGGTCAAGCGCCTGCGACGCATGGACGATAAAGAAGACAAAGACCGAACAGAAGAGCACGAGAAGATAGCGGAAATTGCCAGGGCAGCCTTTGAGCGGGAAGCGCAAATCCTCGAGAAGCTGGGCCATCATCCCTACATTCCCAAGCTGTTGGCCCACTTTGAAGAAGATGGGCAGTTCTACACGGTGCAAGATTTTGTCCGGGGATCCTCGCTGCGGCAGCATGCCAACCGGGGGGTGATCTGGTCGCCGGCCCAGACCGCCCACTTCCTTTGTGAACTCCTCAAGATCCTCGTCTTTGTCCACCAGCATGGCGTCATCCACGGCGATATCAAACCCTCGAATATCATCCAAACCCGACGAGACAAACGCACCCATTTCACCCTGATTGATTTCGGTGCCATCCAGCACATTGATGGCCCGCCTGGCCAAGATCCCTTCTCTGGCGTCTTCATCGGCACCGGCGACTATGCTCCTCCTGAACAGTTGTCTGGCTGCCCCCGCTTCAACAGCGATATTTTCGCCCTTGGTCGGGTGGCCGTAGAAATGTCTATGGGGACGTTGCCGCGGATCGGCGAACCCCTGGCCGAAGCCATTCCCTTCGGCTTCGGGGATCCGCGCCTGCTGGCCATTTTGGAGCGCATGGTTACCCCCGATGCAGATGCCCGTTACCCCACCGCCCAAGCCCTCTTGGATGAGATCCGGCCCCTATACAGGCAACTGCTGGCCGAATGCGCCCGACCCTCGCGGCAGCCGGTGCTTGTAGAACCGGAAGAGATGGAAATCACGGCTGCCGGGCGAGATCGTGGCTAAATGCCTCGGCTTCAAAGTGGCCGCTCATGCCCACAACTTGCCATTCGGCGCTGCGATTTCCCTGCTGGAAGCGCAACCGCTGCGCCCGCAGGGGCACCACCTGGATGACCTCGGCTGGAAACGCCTGGTACTCTCCCAGGTACTGCCGGGGATCCGGCGGCAGGTCGGCACTGCTTTCGATTTGAATCCAAAACACCCGCCCCGCCTGGTTGCCGTAGGCCCGGATCTGCTCTTGGCCCTGGTAGTGCTCCACGCCGCGTAGCCGCTGCCGCCCTACCTGCATAGACTTAGCCCACTCCGGCAAGGGATCCCCCAAACTCACAGCCCACGCCGGCCCGCATAGCCCCAGCCAACACAACAGCAGCAGCCCGCAAACCCAAGGCCATCGGTGTGACCTTCGGTTCCCGCTTTTCAAGGCTCGACCGAACATAGCAAGTTTTCCTCCGCAATTCAAAAAATCGCATCCCTCTCCCGGCTTTGGGGGCGGGGGAAGGAGTTGGGGGTGGACGACAAATTGTCAATTTGGGGCTTCTGGGTTTCCAATCTACCCTTTTAGACGCGGCCCAGTGGCAGCGCCCACAGCCGCCTGCTCTCCGGCAGGCGGGAGTTTACACCCTATCCCCAAACTACGTGAGATAAGCTGAAGGTAAGCCCTAAGGAGAGCATCCCATGCTGGAAACCCCCAATGCCAACCCGGCCTCCCTGGAAAAGCCCTCGCCTTTCCTTTCTGCCGAAACCCTCAACAAGCTGATCGAGAGCAATACTGAAACTCGTCCCTGGGGCAGTTTCACGGTGCTGGAAGAGGGCCCCGGCTACAAAATCAAGCGGATTGTGGTGCTGCCCAAGCATCGCCTCAGCTTACAGATGCACTACCACCGCAGCGAACACTGGATCGTCGTTGCCGGCACCGCCAAAGTTACCTGCGGCGATGAAGAGCGGCTGATCACCACCAACCAGTCCACCTACGTGCCCCCCTGCACCAAGCACCGCCTGGAAAATCCCGGCGTCATCCCCCTGGTGATCATCGAGGTGCAAAACGGCCAGTACCTGGGCGAAGACGACATTATCCGCTTCAGCGACGACTACGCCCGCGCCAACGGTGGGCAACCGGCAAAAGCCTGAGCTTGGCATCCTTGGCCAGATAGCCTAGAACGGGAAAAAGACCATCAGCAGCAAGGCAGCAATCAAGCCCAGCGCCACCTGCACCGCCTGCCCAAAAGGAGGATGGCTGGTCACCACTTCGCCATAGCTGCTCTGGAAGCGGGACAGATCTAGGTAGGGAACTACCCCCCGCCGGAACCATCCCACCACCGCTCCTTCTTGGCCGATCAGCCTGCCTGCCCGGCTCTCCCCAAACAGGAAGTTGCCCAGCGGCCCAAACCGAGAAACATAGCGCAAGAAAATCATCCCCGTCTCATCCTGGAACTTGAGATCGGCGCCAAAGCGATAGCCTGGATCCCCTCGCCCAATCACCCGCCCCTGCAACTGCATCGGCAAGCCGCGCAAGGGGCTGGCGTAGGGGTTGCTCATCGCCTTCAACACCGTCAACGCCGGCGGGTTTTCCAAGCTGGGGTACATCACCGTCATCTTCAGCAGTAGGCCCAAGCTGGCTCCCGCCACGGCCAGGCCGGCAAACATGCCGTAAGACCCTGCCCGTAGAGCCGGGATCCCGAGCACCATCCCCAAGATCGCCCCCAGCCACTCGGCGTTTAACAAAACCACGTCCAGAAGAAAATTGCCGTAGAGCTGCTGGCGGTTGAGCTGCTTGCCCTGGGCCACCACGCTGGCCATGTCGAACTCCACCGGCAGATCCAGTTGTTCGGCATAGGTGCCCAGCGCCCGCACCCGCTTGCCGGTGAGGGGATGGGTGGAGTTCAGCTCCATCCACCAGGCCCAAGGGTTAAACAGATCCCACAAAAACACCCTGCCCACCTGGCTGGGATCCGCAGCCACCCGGTAAGCTGTCCCCGCCATCACCGCCGCCTTGGCATCGTAGATCCCCAAGGCCCGCGTCCCTTCCAGCAGGCGAGCACTGCGCTGTCGGGCTTCCTCATCCTGTTCCCGCTCCCCTTCTTGCACAATGCCAAAGGCTATTTTCACCAGAGCCCGCGAGAGGGCGTTGGGGTTGCCGGTGGTTTCGGCGGCAAAGTGATCGGCAAAGTACTCCCGCACCCGCGACAGATACAGCACCAAGTAGGAGCCAGCCACGTAGAAAAAGTAGGCGACCAGCGCCAAGGAACCTATGTTTTTGCCCCCTCTGCGATCCCGGCGCGTGTCGCGCAGGTAGACGTAGAGGAGGTAGAGGATCTGCACCAACGTGGAAGCCAGGGTCATGACCGCGAAATCCCAGTGGATCACATGCCCCAGCTCGTGGGCATAAACTGTAGCCACCTCCTCATCTTCCAAGTAGGTGAACAGGCCCTCGCTGACGACGATGCGGGCCGTATCCGGCAGGCTGCCATAGGTAAAGGCAGTGGGGTTTTGGTCGCGGATCAGACCCAGCTTCGGCTGCTTCAGCTTGTACTGGCGGCAGACCCGTTCGATCACCTCCGCGCTTTCGGGGCTGCGACGCCCGATTTCTGCCAGGCTCACCCACTGGGTGCCGTAGAGGCTGTGCTGGATCCAGTCCATCAGCCAGGGGGACAAAAAGAAAATCAGGGCGTTGAAGGCCAGGGTGAGCAAAACAGCAAAAAGGAGAGAGCCAAAAGAGAACCCCCCTTCCAAGGTGCCGAAAACGGCCAGGGCCAGCACAAACACCATGCCAAACAATAAGCTCAGGGTTACGCCGGCGGACATTGTCAGGTTGCCGGCAAAGCTGGCCAGAATCAGCGAAACCCCCACCTGGGGGGCGCGGTAGCTGCGCCTTGTTTGTCCGGTTTTAAGACCTGAGGTGGCGGGATCCAATTCGGCCAAGGTGCGGCTGGGATTGAAGCAATAGCGGCTCAGCCAAACGCTCAACAGGCGCAGCTCATGGGGATTGAGGCTTTTCAGAGGTTCCAGCCACAGGGATGCTTCCACCGACAACGTCACCGTCGAGACGGCGCCGGGGTTGCGGAACAAGGTGGGCAGTAGGGGCAAAACCTCCTCTTTTTGCCCAGCGGTGAGGCTATGAAAACCCAAGACCGCCTGGCGCACCACGCTCGAAGGTTGAGGCAGGTCGGCAGTGAGCAACTGGCGGTCTTGGACAAAGCAGTAGCGGCTGAGATCTGGACTGTCGGCGGGATCCCCCCTGCCCGTCGCCGCTTCCGGAGCCAGCCTCACCTGAGTTTTCCAGTTGGCCTGCTGTTGGCCGATGGGGCGGCTGTAGAGGGCCAAGCGCTTGACTTGAGGATAGCGGCTGGGAATTGCCTTCTGGAACCAGGCCGTCAGCCTCTCATGGTTGAGAGCAACGTGAGCAGGGTGGTTGATCATGACCACCAAGGCGTAGTCCTCGGCATTGTCTTGGAGGGGCTGGGCCTTCACCTGGATCCTCAGACGCAGGTTTGCCAAAGCTTGCTCTAGCCACTGCGCCACTTCCTGCTCGTTCATAGCCATCTCCCGGATTGGGTAGGGTAAGCTCAGCTATTGCTGCAACTGCCAATGGCTTGCGACTTTACAGCGGCTATTCTGGCATGTTCCCTGCCAAGGGGATCCCCATCTCCCTACAAACTCAGTACAGCCCCGCTGCCGGGAGAGCGCCCAGAGCCAGCCTGAGCTTCGGGAATTGTTTGGCTACAAAATCGAGCGCTGCCCCTCCGGGCTGATGCCGATGATGGTGAGCTGGCAATCCAGCACCTTAAAGCCGTACTTTTCGGCCACTTTCTGGGTGATGTTGAGGATGGCGCTGTTTTTGAACTCGATCACCTTGTTGGTCTTGACGCACACCAAATGGTGGTGGTGGTGGGGGGCCGGCTGGTTGATCTCGTAATGCTTGTGGCCTTCGGTCAGTTCCAGCTCGCGCAAAATGCCCATGCGAGCCATCAGCTTGACGGTACGATAAATGGTAGAAAGGCTGATGTTGTGGCCTTCTTCCCGCAGCTTTTTGTGCAGATCCTCCGCGCTCAGGTGAGTCCCCTCAGGCAAGTTTTGAAAGGTCTGGAGGATGATTTCCCGCTGCCGAGTGGCTCGCCAGCCTTTGGCATTCAGCTCTGCTTTGAAAGCTTCTTCCGTGTAGACCATGATGCCGCCCCTCCGCTGTTGGGCAACGTCGCCGTAACAGTCAATAAGTTCTGTAATTGATAATAACTGCATTTGCAGCGATGCTAACGACCTTGGTTGTCAACACCAGGAAACCTGCCGGCAGAGGGCGAGAAAGTGGGTGCGGGAAACCGGATGCCCTATTCATTCGGGATGAGCTAGCCTACAGAGCATGGCTAGGGGATGGATTTTTCTGGTGTGCGGGTGAGTCTGGGCTAACATACTCGGGAAAAGGCCCGCGGCATCCCGGCAGCGTTGGTCAGCGTAGTCAATACGGGAAGGGAAAACAAAGATGCGGTTTGAGCAGCCCAAAACCTATTCCATTTCTCTAACCGGCTGGGGCTTCTGGCTGGGATCCCTGGCCTTGGCAGTTTTGCTGACCCGTGTCGGGCTGGGGTGGCTGGTCGCCGGGTTGGTGGCTCTGTTGGTGTTCTTGCTCTCTCTGCCGGTGTTGGTGCTGCTGGCCTTTCGCTGGTGGGCGCGCCGCTGGATCGCCACGGATCGCTGCCCGGTGTGTGGGTCAGAATCGCAGGCCATCGAGGGCAGCCGCTTCTTTTGCCCCAGTTGTGGCGAGCCGCTGTTTGTTGCCGATGGACATTTTTATCGACAAACGCCCCCCGGCACCATCGATGTGGAGCCGCTAGAAGAAAGCGGCTGGGAGTTGCCGAGCTGAGGGATCCGCTCCTGCGGTGGGTCGGCGTTTTTAGAGGGCATTTTGGGTGAAAGGTGCTCTGCAATACTATTGCGAACGACAGCGGCGGGTCTGGCGGCTGGTTGCGATCTGGGTGGGGATGCTCTCGGCGGCGCTCCTGCTGTTGAGCTCAGCTCATTTTTGCCAGGCGACGGCGCAGGGATCCCTGCAACCCCAGGTGGAGACCTACTTGGCCCAGCTGAGCGGTCGCGGCTTTGCTTCCGCCGCCCAGGGGGTTTGGCTGCAGATGGGCGACCAGGTTTTGGGGCAACATCAAGGATCCAAGGCTCTGCCGGCGGCCTCTCTGACCAAGGTGGCCACTACCCTGGCCGCTTTGCAGCAGTTTGGCCCGCACCATCGCTTTGTGACCACCTACTTGACAACAGGTTCCCTGGGAGCGGATGGGGTTTTGCAGGGCGATCTCTGGGTGCTGGGAGGGGAGGATCCCTTTTTTGTTTGGGAGGAAGCCTTCGCGGTGGGGAACGCCCTCAACGCCCAGGGGATCCGCCAGGTGCAGGGGGATCTGGTGGTGGTGGGCCGCTTTTACATGAACTTTTTCCAGGATGTGGCCCGCTCGGGCGCGCTGTTGCGGCAGGGGCTGGATGCCCGCCTCTGGCCGCCGGAAGCCCAGGCGCAATTCCAGACCTTGCCCCCCGGCACGCCCAGGCCGCAGGTGGAGATTTTGGGATCGGTGCGGGTTGCCCAGCAGATCCCCTCGGAGGCCCAGGTCTTGCTCAGGCATGAATCGCCCCCCCTCATTCACCTGCTCAAGCTGATGAACCTCTACAGCAACAATGCCATGGCCGAGATGGTGGCCAATGCAGTGGGGGGAGCAGCTCAGGTGGCACAAATGGCCCAGGCCATCACCGCGATCCCGGCAGAAGAGCTGTACCTGATCAACGGCTCGGGGTTGGGGGTAGAAAACCGCATCTCTCCACGGGCCAACGTGGCCCTGTGGCAGGCGATCCAATCGCTTCTCGAGGAGCAGGGGCTTTCTCTGGCCGATGCTTTTGCCGTCGTCGGCCAGGACGTGGGGGTGCTGGAGCGGCGGCTGCTGCCGGCGATCTTGATCGCCAAGTCGGGCACCCTGAGCGGCGTCAGCACCTTGGCGGGGGTATTGCCCACCCAGCAGGGGGATATCTGGTTTGCCCTGATGAACGGCGGATCTGACCTGGCCGGCTTGCGCGCCCAGCAGGGGCAATTCCTCAGCCAGCTCCAAGCGCAATGGGGATCCCCTGCCGCCTTACCCAAACGCTGGACGCCCCGCTCTCTGGATACGGGATCCCGCACGGAGCCTTTGCTACGTCCTCTTTGGCCACTCTAACTCTTTTGCAGGGAAACTTTGCCGATGGGGCGTACAGGGATCGAACCTGTGTAAGGCAAATTATGAGTTTGCTGCCTAAACCGCTCGGCCAACGCCCCTTATTCTTCTACTCTAGCGCTCTTGTCTTTATCCAAAACGGGGTGAAAAAGAGCTACTCGACGGGATAAGCTGCATGTCGGTGATTGTGAGGGCAGAGGCGATGGCAAGGGACTCCGTCCCGCTGGCGCGAACGGCGCGTTCTTGGCAGGGTCAACTGACGTTGGGCTTGGGTCTGATTGCCGTGTCCCTAGCCCTCTGTTTTGGCTTTTTGACCTTTGGTCAGCACTACCTCAACGGCGAGCGAGCCGCCGCGGATTTCCGGCCTGCCGGGGAGAGCTTGGCCCCCTCTGTTGCCCTCGATACTGAGCTTCCGACGGCACCGCCCCTCACTGACCTCCCCTCTGCCGAGGGATCCCCGCTGCAACTCTGGCTTGTTACTTTTTTAACTGTGTTTGTGGCGGAAATGGGCGACAAGACGCAGTTGGCAACCTTGCTCATGAGTGCCCAATCCCAATCTCCTTGGGCGATCTTTTTCGGTTCCGCCAGCGCTTTGGTAGCTGCCAGCTTGCTCAGCGTGGTGCTGGGGGAAGGTCTGGGGCAAGTCATCCCTCCAGGCTGGCTACAATGGTTGGCGGGTGCAGGGTTCCTGGTGATCGGGGGCTATGTGCTGTGGCAGGAATGGCGCGGCGACGATCCCCCAGAGCGCCAGCCCCTTCTAGAAGGCAGAACAGAGCAGAGAGCAACAGAGGAACGTGTTGATCCAAGATAACGACAGCCAGACCCCACCGTTTTTGCTGCGGCAAATGGCTGGACGGGCGGCGCTGGTGAGCTTCGGCTCGATTCTGCTGGCGGAAATGGGCGACAAAACTCAATTGGCCACTCTGCTCCTCAGCGCCCGCTCGCAAAACTCCGGGGTGATCTTTTTGGGCGCTGCTGCCGCTTTGATCAGCACCAGCCTCATCGGAGTGTGGGCAGGAGCTTGGGTGGCGCGAATGATCCCACCCCGCTGGATCAAGACCCTGGCAGGAGTGGGGTTTGTTTTGATGGGCCTGGCCCTGTTGGGGGAATCCCTAGCCGGCTGAGCAGAAGGCTCCAGAAAAGTGCCGGCCAAGCATGTTAGGATAAAAACCACCTTCTTTGGGCACTCCACTTCATACCGGATAACCGGTCAGGAAGACCAGCATGGCCAAAAAACGCAACCTGAAGCGGGAAAAAGCCGAGCGCAACCGCGAATATGCCAAGCAGTTTCAGAAAAGTCGTGCTCGCAATGGCCGCCGCTTCCGTTCTGCTCCCCGCGACAATGAGGCCAGCGCTGGCGAAGAACAGCCGTGAGGGGGGTTTTGTCGAGAGAGTCTGTGGATCCATCCTGTGAACAGAGCTAGCCCAACAAACCTGCTATCGTAGGCAGGGGTGGGCTGGAGCGGATGAAGATGAAATACCGACGAATTCTCCTAAAGCTGAGTGGTGAAGCCCTGATGGGGGAACGTCCCTACGGGATCGATCCCGAAATCTTGCAGGCCATTGCCAGCGAAGTGGCCGCGGTGGTGCGGGCCGGTGTGCAGGTGGCGATCGTGGTGGGCGGGGGCAATATCTGGCGCGGGCGCAAAGAGGCGGCTGCCCAAGGGATGGATCAGGCTTCTGCCGACTACGTGGGGATGCTGGCCACCGTCATCAACGCCCTGACCTTACAAGATGCCATCGAGCGAGCCGGGATCCCGACGCGGGTACAGACGGCCATCGCCATGCAAGAGGTGGCAGAGCCTTACATTCGTCGTCGCGCCATTCGTCACCTGGAAAAGGGGCGGGTGGTGATTTTTGGCGCTGGATCTGGAAATCCCTTCTTTACCACCGACACGACGGCGGCCTTGCGGGCGGCGGAGATCGATGCCGAGGTGATCTTCAAGGCCACCAAGGTGGATGGGGTTTACGATGCGGATCCCAAGACCCACCCCCAGGCCCGCCGCTACGATGTCCTCAGCTATCAGGATGTGCTCACCCACGATTTGCGGGTCATGGACAGCACCGCCATCGCCCTCTGCAAGGAAAATCAATTGCCCATTGTGGTCTTCGACCTGACCACCCCCGGCAACATCTATCGCGTGGTGCAGGGAGAGCCCATCGGCACTTGGATCGGGCAACGAACTGTCGAAAACAACGGGATCCCTGCCAGGTTGGCCCAGGAGACTTGATCCCAGCTGGGCGCAGTCCAGGCTACCCAAAAAACTGGGCCTAAGGCCCCGTCCTACCGCTACGCCGTTCCCCTTTGGTGGGCCGTAGGCCCTTGCTGTTGTAGAACCACCAGTAATCCTGACGCGAGGAGAATCCTTTGCCTCTAGGCGAGGGAGTATGTCAAACTGAGGTCGGCCCTGAGTGCCCAGCGATGCCCTGGCATGAGTTGGAGTTGAGGAGTAACCTGGCCCAAAGGTGTGCTCAGGCCATTGGGAGGAGAAGGCGATGACAGAGCAGATCCGGCATTCGGCCCCAGGGGATCCCGTCTCGCCCAGACCCTCTGCTGTCCAAAGCGCTCCCCGCCGCTTCCGTGGGCGCTGGGGTCGGCGCTTGCTGCAGGGCTTGGCTCTCCTGCTGGCTTTGGCCGTCGGCTTCGGCTACTGGCGGTGGCAGACTTGGATCCAGCCTGTAGGAGGTTCAGAGCCGATCCAGGTGAGGATCCAGCCGGGCAGCAGCAGCCGTCGGATCGGGCAACAACTGCGCCAAGCAGGGGTGATCCGCTCGGCTCTGGCCTGGGAGCTGTGGAGCCGCACCTTCGGGCGCGACTGGGTCTTCCAGGCGGGCACCTACGCTCTGGATCCCAACCAAGACATGCTGACCGTAGCCCAACAACTGCGGCAGGGAAGGATCTTGCAGAGACGGCTGACCATCCCGGAGGGTTGGCGCATCGAGCAGATGGCGGCAGCTTTGGCCGAGCGCAACTGGATGCCAGCCGAAGTTTTCATTGCCACAGCCCGCGTGATCCCTCCCCTTGATTGGCTGCCCCCCAGCTTGAGCTCTTTGGAAGGCTACCTGTTCCCGGATACCTATCTTTTTCCCGTCGAACAGGTGGAGGGATCCCTGCCGAACCGGCAAAAGGCCCAGGCGGTGATCGATGCCATGCTCCAGCGATTTGTTGCGGTGGCTCTGCCCCTGTTCCGGCAGCATGCCACTTCCCTGTCTCTGCATGAGTGGGTCACCCTGGCCAGTATTGTGGAGCGGGAAGCTGTGGTGCCGGAAGAGCGCGCTTTGATCGCGGGTGTCTTCTTGAACCGGCTCAAGCAGGGAATGCCCCTGGGAGCCGATCCGACGGTGGAATATGCCTTGAATATCCGGCAAACTCCGGATCGCCGCCTCACCCTTGCCGAGGTGCGTACTCCCTCTCCCTACAACACCTACCTCAACCCCGGCTTGCCCCCTGGCCCCATCGCCAGCCCAGGCTTGGCCAGCCTCAAAGCCGTTTTGGAGCCTGAAAAGACCGATTACCTCTACTTTGTAGCCCGCTACGATGGCACCCATGTTTTCAGCAAAACTTTAGCCGAGCACGAGGCAGCCCAATTGCAGATTCTTCAAGAGCGCCAGCAAGCTGCCCAGGGATCTCGGCCCAGTTCTCAAACAAGTCCTTAGCCGAGAATGGTACGTAAGCCTTGGTTCAAGCTCCTGCAACCGGATGTGGTGGTGCCCGGCACTGTCTTGAAGTTGCGGGCCGAAGACCTGTGGGCCTGGCAGGTAAAAGGCGTCATCTTCGATGTGGACGATACGCTGGTGCCGATCCGACAGGCTGAGGTGGCTCCTGCTGTGGCCGCTTGGCTGGAGCAGTTGCGTCCGCACTTTCAAATTTGGCTGGTGAGCAACAACATCAATCGCAACCGCATCCAACAAATTGGAGAAAGCCTGGATCTACCTTACATTCACCGCGCTGGGAAGCCTTCACGGCGGGCCTTGCGGCGGGCCGTAGCTCAGATGGGCTTGCCGGTGGAGGCAGTGGCCATGGTGGGAGATCGCCTATTGACCGATATTTTGGCGGGCAATCGGCTGGGCTTGGTGACCGTGCTGGTCAACTCCCTCCTATCCGCAGAAGTCGAGAAGAACCCTACTACCCTCTTGGATCCCCGCTTTTGAGAGATTCTTTGGACAGCCCAGGCGCTCCGCGCCGCTAGCGCGACCTCTCCCTCAGGGACA
>NZ_JANSJH010000026.1:0-26780 GCF_047462495.1 Synechococcus sp. H55.2
AGCTCAAGGTGTCTGCTTCGCAAGCCGTGAAGCTAGAGGCAACCTTGTCGGCTTTGCGGAGCGCTTAAGCCCGCTCCGTACCGCTGAGCGGTCGGAGTCGGGTAGTTTACAGGCGCCGCTGATCTTGAAAAACTCAAGCCTGCTGAGCGACAGGGATCCCTCGATTCAGGCGATCCAACACCTGCAACTGCCGGTGGAGCATTTCCACCCGCGGCAAGTGGATCCCGGCTTGTCGGGCATAGCGCAGTGGGTTGCCAAAGATTGCCTGCAGTTCCAGAGGACGTTTGCGCTCGTAGTCGATCTTCATGCTGGTGCGGTAGGGAGCCATCTTCTCGGTGTTGGTGAGCATTTCTGGGATCAGGGAATCGGGAAGCAGGCGATCACAGGCCGCCGCTCCCTGGATCACCTCCTGCATCAGCGTTTCCGCCAAAGCACGAGCCTCAGGGTCGCGGATCATCTGCTGCGTGTCGGCGTTGAACACCACCGAGAGGCCGTTGAAGGGAATGTTCCAGACCAACTTTTGCCAGCGGGCCAACATCAGATCCGGAGAGAGTGTGGTGGGGATCCCTGCCCGTTGAAAATCGGCTTGAACTTGTTGAAGACGGGGCGTGATCCCTTGGGGGGCATAGTTAGGGCCGTATTCTGCCAGCAGCACCGACCCATAGTCCAGATGATGAATGTGGCCGGGGCCAACCTTGTTGGAGCTGATGAAACACAGGCCCCCCATGACCCGTTCAGGGCCGACGCACTCGGCAACCTCCGGCTCCGCCCCCAGCCCATTTTGCAGCACGATCACCACGCCATTCTCGGCCAACACGGGCGGGAGCAACTGCGGCAGCAGGTGATTTTGGGTGGCTTTCAAAGCCACGATCACCCCTTCGCAAGGGGGCATGTCCTCTACTGCTGCGTAGGCATTCACCTGCGGCAAATGAAAATCCCCCCAGCAGGACTGCACCCACAAGCCGTTTTGGCGAACATAGTCATAGTCGCTGTGCAGCAGAAAATGCACCGCAAAGCCTGCCTGTTGCAATTTCGCCCCATAAAATCCCCCCAGGGCGCCCGTGCCCAAAACAGCGTAACGGCGGGTCTCCGGCAACCAAGACATAGCGGTGAGTTGCGGCAGATCATCCCCAAAATACCCCAAGCACCAGCTTAGGGATCGCTCTTTGCTGTTTGGTCTATCAACAACACCCGCTCTTCTGCATCGGTTTCCCGCAGATGAACCCTCACCCTTTGCTCAGGTTCCGTGGGAAGCTGGTAACCGCAGTAATCCGGTTGGATGGGGAACTGGCGGTGACCACGGTCGATCAGCACGGCCAAGCGCACCCGTTCCGGTCGCCCAAAGTGATGCAGGGCTTCCAGAGCCGCGCGGACGGTGCGACCGCGAAAGATAACATCGTCCACCAGCACCACCTCCTGGCCAGTCAGATCCCGGGGCATCTCGCTGCGATCGGGGGTGCGCAGCCCGCCGGCGCCCAGGTCGTCTCGGAAAAAGGTAATGTCCAGCTCCCCGACCTGGGGCGGGATCCCCAGTCGAGCGGCAATCCGATCCCGCAGGCGGTAGGCCAAGGGGACTCCGCGAGTGCGAATGCCGATCAGAGTGAGCTTCTGGGGGTGGGGGTGATCCCTGGCGATCGCTGCTGCCAGGCTCTCGATCAGCCCGGCCACCTGCTGCGCATCAAAGACTTCGATCGTAGACATGGATCCCGGTCGCTCCCTCACCGATCGCAGATCTGGTCTGTAGAAGGCTCTGACGCGAAGCAACCCAGTCTTTGAGTTCGCGCAAAGCGTAGTGATACCCGCCTCTGCATGTTGCAAGCCACTCCAGCAGTTGGGCTTGCTGTGTGGCATCTGGGCAGATTCGGTAGGTGTAGTGCATGGTCAATATGGGGTCGTTTTACCACAACCGGAGTGGGGTGGTAAATGCTTGCTTCGGGGGCATTGAAAGCAAGCAGCGAGACTCCATGTATCCCGGCGCTGTAGCTTGCTTCCCGCAGGGTTGCTACGCATACAGCGCGGGACTTATGTTCTCGCGCTCTTGGCAGTTAAGATCAAGGGCTAGGCCGCAGCAGAGGAGCTGTCCATGCAAGTGGAGTTTCGCGAGTGCGATCCGGGAAATCTCTGGATCTGGTTTGAGTTTGCCGAGCCGCCGGTCGAAGCTGAGCTGGAGTACCTCAACGAGGTGCTGGAATCGTGGTATGTGCTGGGCAAGTTGGGAGGATTCAACGCCGAGCGCCTGGTGGCCCAAGAGGCGGAGGTGGATCTGAGCTATTTGGAGTACCCCAGCGACTCGGATCCTCTGCCCTCTCTAATGCACAACATGGGATCCCTAGAGGAAAAGGACAACTGGGCCCGCTGCTGGTTTGATCTGGGCACTGCCGATGCCTTGGCGCTGGACGTGTTGATCAACGCCTTGCGCACCCTTAGCCTCGAGTACATCCACCTCAGCCGCGTCATTATCGGCGGGCAAAACGAGGACTGGCCGACAGCGGATCCCGAGGAGGCGGATGACTACGATTTAAACGGCTATGTGCGGGATCATGTGGGGGAAGCAGGAGAGCTGGAATAGCCTCTACTCCAGGTAGCCCAGCTCTTGCATCTGCCGTACCAAGTCTGCATCGCTTTCCACATTTACCTTGCGAGGAGCCGTGCTGGGCCGGCGCGACTCTGCCCAGTCCAGCCACTGCCTCAAGGCTTGCCGCAGGCGGGTCAGCCAAGTTTGGGGGGAAAGGGAAGGGCTACCAGGCTCAGAAGGGATCCCGGCCAAGAGCAGATCCCGCAGTTCCGCCGGATCCTGCTCCAGGTTGTAGAGGCTGGGGCGATCTCCGGTTTGGATCAGCTTGGTCACCCCTTCGTAGAGGGCTCGGCGGGTGTCGTAACAGGCGCGCGCCTGCAGCAGGCTGTCGTTGCGGTTTTCCATGGCCCGCAGGAGAAGGTGGGGCGGGAAGGCCTCGCTGAGCACCACCCCCTGCTCCGGATCCTCACCGGCCAGGGTGCGGGTCAGGCTGAGGCGGGCGATCTCGCGGCGAAGCTTGAGGCTGATACGGGGGGCGCCGTTGGCTAGAGAAAGGCTGGGGCGGAAGCCGGCAGCTTCCAAGAGAGTATGAAAGAGGCGGCGGGTGGAAACGGGGGTGGCCACGCGCTTTCCTGCCGGAAAATAGCCGGGGTAATGCAGGATCAGGGGGACGCGGATTAGCTCTTCGTAAACCACAAAAGCATGGCCGACGAAGTCGTGCTCCCCCAAGCCTTCGCCGTGATCCGCGACGATAGCCACCAGAGTGTTCTGCTCCAGGCCGGTGTGGCGCAGGGTGGCGAAGACGGATCCCAGCAGGTGATCCTGGTAGGCCACCTCGGCATCGTAGATGTCCCTGAGCACCTGCGCTTGCAGGGGAGAAAGCGGCTGCGGCAGGGGCGCCATCCAGCGGTAGGGCTGGGCGTTGTACTGGCGCAAAAAGTCGCGCGCCTCGCGGTTGGTCTTGAAGTAGGGGGCGTATTTCTGCACAAAGGGCTCCGGCGGCCAGTAGGGCAGGTGGGGCTCCATTAGGTTGACGAAGCAAAAGAAAGGCGGTGCTCCGGCAGGGCGGCGGGCTATCTGCTGCAGGTAGCGGTTCAGGTCGGCGATGGAGGCAGCCGTGTTGCCCTTAAAGTTCATCAGGCGGGTCCAGAGGGAGGCAAACCAGGGGTGCAGCGCCAACTGAAAAAGGGTGTCGGAGCGGGCAAAGGCATTTTGCACCGGGTAGGAGAGACGGCGCCAAAACTGGGTGTAGGCGGCCAGCCAGCGGTTGAGGGGAGCCGGCAGAGGGTTGCCTTCGGGAGGGCGGGTGGGTAGGGCCCCGCCGTAGTTGTAGAAGGTGTCGAAGCCCCGCCGCAGGCCGTTTTTCAGGATCCCGACCAGGGGGTTGTTGCAAAAGCCCACGGTGGTGTAGCCGCCCAGCTTCAACAGCTCCGCCAGAGTGGGTAGAGCAGGGCTCAGCTCCAGGTCTGCCTGAACGGTTTGGTGGGTGCTGGGGTATTCCCCCGTAAACAGGGAGGCGTGGGAGGGGATCGTCCACTGGGCGGGGGCGATGGCCCGCTCGAAGAGGGTGGACTCGGCGGCCAGCCGATCCAGGTTGGGGCTGGTGGGCACTTGGCGGGCCCGCTCTTCCTCTGACCAGTAGCAGGAAAGGCGATCCGCCCGCTGGGTATCCAGCACGATTAACAGAATGTTGGGGCGTTCCCCCCAGGCGGTCTCTGCCATTGCTGAACTCCTCACCACAACCCACCCAACACGGTTCTTAAACTATCTTGACATGCTCTTGTTGGCCCTTTGTCGCCGGCTCCTAGGGCAAAGTGAGCCGGGTTTGGCTGTTGCCTTGGATCCGGGCGGTGTTGGCCTGCCAATCCAGGATCCCTTGGTCACCGCTCACAGTCAGGGCTTGTCCAGGCTGGCGGTAGCGCACATTGCCCAGGGCTTGCAGTTGGGTGGAGCCGATGCGCCAGCGGATCTCTTGGGCTTCCAGCTCTTGGCCGGTCTGCAGGGATCCCGTTCCGCCAACGGGAACGGCTTTGGCTTTCACGTTGCCCAGCAGGCGCAGCTCGGTCAGGGGCAGCGGGGCCCGCAATTGCTCGCCGCTGAGGCGCACCCTTTGCTGGGGGGCATCCACCTCGACTGCTCCCAACGCCTGCACCTCGCCGGCACCAAAGTTCCAGAGCAAGCGGCTGGCGGTCAGCTCCAGCTCCGGATCGCGATACTTGGCCCGCACCGGTTGGCTTGGATCCCAATTCTCCAGTTGCATCTGGGCCTGGCCAAAGTCGATGCGCAAACGATCCCCCCACAGGGATCCCTGGCCGTCCAACAGCTCCACCTGTACCTGGCCCTCGGCTTCGAGGAGGCGCTGTTCCGGCAGCCACTGCAGCCGCTCTGCCTGCAGGTGCAGGTTGTCCCGCTCCGATTCCACCACCACTTGGCCCGTCAATTCCAGCCGCCGCTCGCCAGGATAGGCGGATCCCCGCTCGGCCCGGAGGCGAATGGCGCGATCGTCTGCGTCGAAAAACTCTCCCTCGATAGACTGCAAATGGGCGGATCCCAACTGTACGGGAGTGGAGCCGTTTTCTGGGGGGGACTCGTATTCGGCCAGGCGCGCCCGCAAGCGCCAGAGCAGGCCACCGTCAGGTTTGGCCTGGGTGAGAGTGATGTTTTCGTAGATTAACTGGGGGGTGGAGATAGGCTCGCGCGGGACACCTGGATCCCTGCTTGGAGGTGGCTCCGGCCCACCACAGGCAGCGCTCAGCAGGGCCAAAACCACTAGCCAACCTGGGATCCGGGAAGAGTTGGGCTGCATGGATCTCTCTTGCGCGCTTTCTCCTACCCTAGCTCTACCCTGCCGCTGGGCCGGATGGGATCCCGCTCTCGGCAAACCCGTGGCATCATCAGGGCAGAGTATTGCGGGGGCAAGGGTGGCCCAACTGTTGCAGCTTTTTATCTACGGCCTCGTCCTGGGCAGCATCTACGCCCTGGGGGCGATCGGGGTGTCGCTGACGTTCGGCATTTTGCGTTTTGCCAACTTTGCCCACGGGGATCTGATGACCTTGGGGGCCTATTTTGCTCTGACGTTTGTCGGGTTGGGTTGGCCGATTGGGGTGAGCTGGATCCCGGCGGCCTTGGCGACGGCACTTTGCGCGGTGGGGATCGACCAACTGATCTATCGCCGCCTGCGCCGGGAAGCACCGGTGATTTTGCTCATTTCTTCTTTTGGCACGGCCCTGATCTTGCGCAGCTTGGTGCAGATCGTTTGGGGGCCCAACAACCAGGTGTACCGCAGCGGCATCCAGTTGCCCTGGCAGTTGGGGGGGCTGCGCATCAAGCCGGATTGGGTGGTGATTCTGGTGGGAACGGCCTTGCTGGTGGTGGCTCTGCACCTGTTTTTGCAGCGCACGCGGGTGGGCAAAGCGATGCGGGCCATGGCCGACAATTTTGACTTGGCCAAGGTGACCGGCATTGAGACGGAGCGGATCATCCTCTGGACTTGGGCCATCGGCGCCGCCTTGGCCTGTGTGGCGGGCATCTTCCTGGGCCTGGATACGCGGCTGCACCCCACCATGGGCTGGCGGCTGTTGTTGCCCGTTTTTGCGGCAGCCATTCTCGGCGGCATTGGCCGTCCCTATGGAGCCATTGCTGGGGGGCTGGTAATTGGCCTGGCGGAGGAGTTCTCGACTTTAGCGATCAATCCGGCTTACAAAACAGGGGTAGCCTTCGCCATTTTGGTGCTGATGCTGATCTTCCGGCCCACAGGGCTATTGGGGGGGCGGGCCTGATGTTGAGCTACGCCATCTTCTTTTTGGTTTTGGTGGGGATCTACGGCGTGCTGGTGCTGGGCCTCAATATCCAGTGGGGCTATGCCGGCATGTTCAACATCGGCGTGGGGGCCTTTTTTGCTGTGGGGGCCTACGCCAGCGCCATAGCCACGACGCCGCCCACCCCTGAACATCTGGGCGGGTTCAATCTGCCGTTCTGGGTGGGCTTTGCCATAGCAGTAGCCGCCGCCGGTGCGATCGCCTTCTTGATTGGCTTGATCACCCTGAAGCTGCGCTCCGACTATTTGGCTATTGCCACCATCGGCATTGCCGAGATCATCAGCCAAATCCTGAGGAACGAGGGCTGGCTGACCAACGGGGTGCGCGGCATCACCCGCATTCCGCGGCCCTTTCGCGGCTGGATCCCAGGGCAGGATACGCTGCTCTACTTGGGCTTGGTGCTGCTGGTCTTGGCGGTGGTTTACTGGCTGAGTGAGCGGGCCTATCGCTCCCCCTGGGGACGGGTGCTGCGGGCCATCCGCGAGGATGAGCCGGCAACCCTGGCCGCCGGCAAAGATGTCCTCCAGTTTCGCCTGCAGGCGTTTGTGCTGGGATCCATGCTGATGGGGCTGGCGGGGGCGCTCTATGCCCACTTTGTCAATTTCATCAGCCCGGAAGCCTTCCAGCCGGAGTTTGCCACCTTTATCGTCTGGGTGATGTTGATCGCGGGGGGCAGCGGCAACAATCGCGGCGCCCTGCTGGGGGTGCTGGCCATTTGGGGGGTGTGGTCGGGCAGCGAGTGGTTGACCAACCGTCTGCCGCCCCAGTGGGCCACCCGGGCCGGTCCCTTGCGCATTTTGTTGATCGGGATCCTGCTGCAGGTAATTCTGCTTACCCGCTCCCAAGGGCTGTTGCCAGAACGCCCGCCCAAGCCTGTTTTGGACACTTCCGCCTCCTCCAAGCAGAACCCAGCAGGATAGGATTGGGTCGGCTCCAGCCGTTGTTGACGCTTTGAGACAACCCAGATCTCGGCCACCATGACTCCGCGCTCCAAGGAAACGGACTCCTCCTTGTCGCCCCGCAACCCCGATGCGACAGGTTGCCCCCCCAATGCTGGCCAGCCAGGGATCCCGACTGCGCCCATCCAGGAGGGCTATGCCTTGCCGGAGCACTACTTCAACCGGGAGCTGAGCTGGATTGAGTTCAACGCCCGGGTTTTGCACGAGGCCCTGGACGAGCGCACCCCCCTCTTGGAGCGGCTGAAGTTCCTCGCTATTTTCGAAAGCAACCTGGACGAGTTCTTTATGGTGCGGGTGGCGGTGATTCGCCGTCAGTTGGAAACAGGCGTGCTGCTGCCGACCCCCGATGGCCTCACGCCGCAGCAGCAGTTGCGGCAGATTTCCCAGCACCTGCGCCCCCTGATTCAAAAGGTACACGAGTGTTTTCGGCAGGAATTGGTGCCTAAGCTGGCGGAACAAGGCATTCACATCCGCGATTTTTCTGAGCTGGCCGAGCCGGAGCGGCAGGAGCTGCGGGAGTATTTCGACCAACGGTTGTTTCCCGTGCTCACTCCCTTGGCGGTGGATCCGGGCCATCCTTTCCCCTACATCTCCAACCTCAGCCTCAGCTTGGCGGTGGTGGTGCGGGATCCGGAAACCGGCAGGGAACACTTTGCCCGCATCAAGGTGCCCAGCACCCTGCCTCGCTTTGTGCCGCTGCGGGACGGGGTAAGCTTTGTGCCGCTGGAGCAGGTGATTGCCCACCATCTGGAAGCGCTGTTCGTGGGCATGGAAGTGCTGGAGTACTACCCCTTCCGCATCACCCGCGGTGCCGATCTGGAAATCCAAGAGGACGAAGCCGACGATCTGCTCGCGGCCATTCAAGAAGAGCTGCGCAAGCGCCGCTTCGGCTCGGTGGTGCGCATGGAGATTGCCAAGTCCATGCCGTCTGCCATTCGACAGCGGCTCTGCGAAGAGCTGCGCCTCGACAGCGACTCCGTGTACGAGGTGGATGGCCTTTTGAGCATGGGGGGGGTGATGGCTTTTCTCAGCCTGGATCGACCCGATTTAAAAGATCCTCCCTGGGGGCCCGTCACGCCGCCTCGCCTGCGTACCGCTTCGGTGAGCGACGAGCCGGTGGATATCTTCTCCGTCATCCGGGAAGGGGATCTGCTGGTGCATCACCCCTACGACTCCTTTGCTGCCAGTGTGGAACGGTTTCTGGAGGAGGCGGCCAACGATCCGCAGGTGCTCACCATTAAGCAAACCCTCTACCGCACCTCTGGCGATTCGTCGGTGGTGGGATCCCTCATCCAGGCTGCCGAAAACGGCAAGCAGGTGGCCGCTCTGGTGGAGCTGAAGGCCCGTTTCGACGAAGAAAACAACATCCTCTGGGCCAAGAAGCTGGAAAAAGCCGGGGTGCACGTGGCCTATGGCCTGCCAGGGCTGAAGATCCACTGCAAGTTGGCCCTGGTGGTGCGGGAAGAGGGGGGATCCCTGCGGCGCTATGTCCACATCGGCACCGGCAACTACAACCCCAAGACCGCCCGTATCTACACCGATCTGGGCCTGTTCACCTGCAACGAGACCCTCTGCAACGATGTAACCGAGTTGTTTAACCTGCTAACCGGCTACTCGCGGCAGCGGCACTTCCGCAAGCTGCTGGTGGCCCCCCGTACCTTGCGCCAGGGCATGGAAGCCTTGATCCGGCGAGAGATGCGCCATGCCCAGGCAGGACGCCAAGGGCGCATCATCGTCAAGGTCAACTCCCTCACCGACCCACGCATGATCCAAGTGCTCTACGAGGCTAGCCAGGCAGGGGTGGAGATTGATCTCATTGTGCGCGGCATGTGCTGCCTAAAACCAGGGATCCCGGGCCTGAGCGAGCGCATCCGCGTTATCAGCATCATCGGGCGCTTTTTGGAGCACTCCCGCATCTTCTACTTCTACAACGACGGCCAGGAAGAGTACTTCATCGGCAGCGCCGACTACATGACCCGCAACCTGGATCGCCGCGTCGAGGTGGTGACCCCTGTAGAGGATCCCCTGTTGCAGCAAGAGCTGAAGGCGATCTTGGAGATTTGTCTGACGGATAACCGGCAGGCCTGGGAGCTGCGCCCCGATGGCACCTATGTGCAGCGGCAGCCTAGGCCGGGAGAGCCGGTGCGCTCCACCCACCAACGCCTGATGGAGCGAGCCGCCAGCCGCCTTTAGCCCTCACCCCCGTCCCTGAGTTGGCTCAGGAGCGAGGGGTTTCGGCGGCTTCAGCCTCTTGATCCCCCAGCGCAATTACCTTCTCAGTGGCCTGCAACGAAGACTCCAGGCTCTCCAACTTTTGTCGGCTGGAGCGGTTCAGCCCCGCCTCAATACCGTTCGCCAAGAGCTGATCCAAAGAGAACCAGCCGCCGCCATTCACCGCAAAGGCCAAGAAGATGGCCGCGTAGATAGCCGATAGCTCCAGATAAGGAACGCTGAAGCCGGCCACCTTGATGTGGTGGAACATGGCCACCGCCATCGTGGCGAACAAACCCAACGCCGCCGCGCGGGTCAACAAACCCACTGCCACCAGCGGAGCTGCGATCAGTTCAGTATAGGCAGCTACATAAGCAAAAAAGATCGGGAAAGGCAACCCGATCACTTCTACATAAGCCGTTGCAAACCCCTCGATATCAGCCAGTTTGTCGAGGCCGTTGTGAATCATGAATAGCCCTGCCACCACCCGCAAGACGGTCCACGCCACTTGAGACCAGCGCGGGGCTACGCTGTCGTGACGCAAAACTGAGACGAACAGCACGGGAAAGCGCTGAGTGAGTGCCATAAGATGAAACCTGCAATGCAAAGATGCTAACTATTGTAACGATTCTAAATTTCTGTAACAAGGCCAGGGCGGGATCCCCCGCCTTGGAATGCAGAGGCCGGATCCTCGGCCATCGGGTTGGGGGGGGCGCGGCAACAGAGGGGATCCCTGTGCCCGTCTGGACAAAGCTCGCCAGAGCAGTTCTCGAGTGCCTATCCTTAGGGGTGTTGGTGCAATTCTTTTGGCAAAAGTCCCGTGTCTTTGGGTCTCTCTAACAACTAGGTTCGTTTCTTCAGGCGGGCCATGATGCGCATTTCTATTCAGCCGGAGAGCGGGATCCCTGGCTCTGTCCAGCTCTTCAACTTACTCTGTTTTGGCATTGCCTGCGGGCAATTTCCTCCCGGCTATCGCCTGCCCAGCACCCGTCAGTTGGCCATGCAGACGGGCCTGCACCGCAACACCATCCACAAGGTTTACCACCAACTGGAGGCCATGGGTCTGGTGGAAACGCGCGCTGGATCTGGCATTTACGTCAGCGGCTCCGCCCGCCAGGCGGTTAACCGCTCTTGTAGTCTGGGCGAAAACCTGGATCGATCCCAACAAGCCCTGCAGCAGGTGCGCCAGGGCATCGATCAGCTTCAGCAACAGGGCTTTTCTCTGGAGCAGGTGCGGGATCTGCTGCTGGCGGAGATCGACTGGCGGTTGCGCTGCAGTGCCCAAGTGCTGGTGTGCGTGCCCAATCGGGATCTGGGCACAGGACAACTGATGGCCCAACAAATCCAACAGACTTTGGGCATCCGGGTGCAGTTGGTGCCCCTAGAGGATCTGGCCGCCGTGCTGGATCAAATCCATTCCGGCACTGTGGTGACGCTCCACTATTTTCTCAGCGCCGTCGAGGCCATTGCCCAGCCGCGGGGGGCCCGTGTTCTCCCGGTGGAGGTATCTGACTACGCCCGCGAAATTGCCCTGATTCGCCAATTGCCTCCCCACGCCTGTCTAGGGCTGGTGAGCATCAGCACCGCCCTCCTGGAAGTTGCCGAGGTGATTGTCCACAGCCTGCGGGGAGACCTGCTGGTGCTGACGGCGGTGATTTCCGATGCCGAGCGGGTGGGATCCCTGATCCGCCGCGCCCACACCCTCATCTGCGACGAGGCCAGCTACCCCACCCTGCGCGCCCTAGTGCGCCAAGCCCGACCCGACCTGATCCGCACGCCCCACCTGGTCTGCGCCGCCCCCCACATCGGAGAAGCAGCCATGGCCGAGCTGCGACGGGAATTGGGCCAGATCCCGTGAGGAGCAAGGGCGAGAAAACTCCTTAAGTCTTGTTGCAGGCAGGCCATTTCGCGGATGACGGGCTGTGCAATGGTGTGCTTAAGTGGAAATACGGTAAAAGCCACCCTAATCTGATCCATCGCTAGTCAGTCTTTACACGTATGGTGATCCTCGACTACGCCGCCGCCGATCGCGACCATGTGGCGGTGACACGGGAAGGTTTCTGGGAAGCCATCCGCTTTCAGGGCCATTTTTACGTCTTTAACCGCAGCTTTTCTCGGCTGCAGGACGCCATCGACAGTTGCCGCTACGACATGGATCGCGGCTCCCTGATCAGCATTGTGGTGGTGCGATCCCAGAGCTACGAGGTGTGGTCGCAGGTGGGATCCGACATTCCCGTCTTGCCAAAGCCCCTCTTGAGCCCCACGGCCAGGGACTCTGTCTTGCCAGCGCGCCTGGCTCCATCTTTGCCCAAACGTCCTTCCTGGTCGTTCTGGCCTTGGGGATGCAAGGCTTATGGGGTCGAGGACGAACCGGCTGCACCGCGGCCCCTGTTCCACCACACCGCCCGGCCCTACAACGCTCTACAGGCTTAAGCCGGAATGGGTCGCGTTTTCTAGAGAACAGGATGGCTGCACGTGCAAATTGAGATCCGGCTCTTCCACCAGCAAGGGCACCCGCTCGGCCACTTCCAGGCCAAATCCTTTCAAGCCGCTGATGTGGCGAGAGGTGTTGCTGATCAAGCGCATTTGGCGCACCCCCACATCGCGTAGGATCTGGGCGCCAATGCCGTAATCCCGCAGATCCATCGCTGCCGGCGGCGCGGTTTCAGCTAGCCCCAGATCCTGCAGGGCATAGGACTGAATTTGCTGGATGAGGCTAAGCTCCTGCTCTTGCCGGCGCAGGTACACCAGCACCCCCTTGCCCTGGTGGTCGATCATCTTCAGGGCGGCGGTCAATTGGCGGCGGCAGTCGCAGCGCAGGGATCCCAGCGCATCCCCCAGGGGGCATTCCACATGCACGCGCACCAGGACGGGCTCGGCGGCAAATTGGGTCGGATCCCCCTTCACCAGCGCCAGGTGCTCCACCTGGTTGAGGCTGTCGCGGTAGCCGTAGACCTGAAACCGGCCAAACTCCGTCGGCAAGGTGGCAGTAGCCCCCCGATGCACCAGCCGTTCGGTGCGCAAGCGGTACTCGATCAGATGGGCGATGGTGATGATCTTCAAATTATGCTGGTGGGCGAACTCGACCAACTGGGGCAGGCGGGCCATCGAGCCATCCGGGTTTTGGATCTCGCAGATCACCCCTGCCGGGTACAGCCCGGCCAGCAGCGCCAGATCCACCGCCGCTTCTGTGTGGCCGGCCCGTTTGAGCACCCCGCCTTCCCGCGCCCGCAGCGGAAAGACATGCCCAGGGCGACGCAGATCTTCCGGCCGCGTATGGGGGTGGATGGCCGCCTGGATGGTGCGGGAGCGATCGGCGGCGGAAATGCCCGTCGAAACCCCTAACTCTGGCCCGGCGTCGATGCTGACGGTAAAGGCAGTCTGGTTGCTGTCGGTGTTTTGCCCCACCATCAGCGGGATCTTCAGCTCGTCCAGACGGGATCCCTGCATGGCTAGACAAATGAGGCCGCGCCCGTGGGTGGCCATGAAGTTGATCACCTCTGGCGTGGCAAACTGGGCAGCACAGATCAGATCCCCTTCGTTTTCCCGATTTTCGTCATCGACCACGATGACCATGCGGCCACACTTGAGGTCTTCCAGGGCTTCGGGGATGGAGTGAAAGATGGTTTCTGTCTCTGCCGGCAAAGTGGCACTCATGGAAAAAGGGACGCAAAAGGGAGATATTGGGCACAGCCGGCTCTGGGCAGCGGAGCCATCATATCCTGGACCAGGGATCCGGAAGTTGTCTCAGTACTTGGGAATCGAGGGATCGTAAGCCTCAGCCCAGGCGAGGATGCCACCGCGTAGATTTTTCCCCGCGATCCCAGCAGTTTGTAGGATCTTCAAGGCCTTAGCCGAGCGCACTCCACTCTTGCAGTGGACGATCAGCTCCGAGCCATTGAGCAGCTTGCGCACCTGCTCCACCCCATCGCCATTTTCGATTTGCGGCAACGGGATCAGGTGGGCGCCAGGGATCCGACCGATCTCCCACTCGTTGGGGTTGCGCACGTCGATCAACACAAAATCTTTGCCGGCATCCATCCGCGCCTTCAGCTCGGCCACACTGATCTCCGGGATCTCCGCTTGGCTGGCTTGCGCTTGCGGGATTCCGCAGAACTGCTCGTAGTCGATAAGTTGAGTGATGGGCGGGGTGGCGGGGTTTTTGCGCAGCTTTAGCTCGCGGAAGCTCATTTTTAGAGCATCGTAGAGCAGCAGCCGCCCGCTCAGGGTCGTGCCGATGCCCAACAGGATCTTCACAGTCTCCGTAGCTTGAATGAGGCCGATGATGCCGGGCAGGATCCCCAGCACTCCCCCCTCGGCACAGGAAGGCACCAATCCTGGCGGGGGTGGCTCGGGGTAGAGATCGCGGTAGTTGGGCCCATCCTCGTAGTTGAAGACCGTCGCCTGCCCTTCAAAGCGGAAGATCGAGCCGTAGACATTGGGCTTGCCCGTCAGCACACAGGCATCGTTGACCAGGTAGCGGGTGGGGAAATTATCGGTACCGTCCACGATCACGTCGTAGTTGGCAAACAGCTCCAGGGCGTTGTGGGCCTTCAGAGCGGTGTTGTAAACGTCCACCTGGCAATAGGGGTTGATCTCCAGGATGCGGTTCTTGGCCGATTCCACCTTGGGCTTGCCCACCCAGGAAGTGCCGTGGATCACCTGCCGCTGCAGGTTCGACACGTCCACCACATCGAAATCGACGATGCCGATCCGCCCCACGCCGGCTGCCGCCAAGTACAGCAACAGGGGTGAGCCGAGGCCGCCTGTGCCGATGCAGAGCACCTTGCCCGCTTTCAGCCGCTTTTGTCCTTCCAGGCCCACCTCCGGCAGGATCAAATGGCGAGAAAACCGCTCCATCTCCTCGCGGGAGAGGCTGACTTGGCTGGTGTCCAGGTTCAGCATGGTCAAAGCCCTCCGGCAATAGCAGGAACAATGCTGATGACGGCTTGTTCTCCCACGGGGGTGTTGTCGCCTTGGGTCAAAGTGCGCACGTCCTCGTCATTGAGGTAAACGTTGACGAAATTGCGCAGCTTGCCGTCCTCGGTGTAGAGGTGGCGCTTCAGTTCGCCGTAGCGGGCGATGAGGTTGCGCATCACTTCGCCGACGTTGCTGCCCTCGATCTCAACAGCTTCCAGGTTGTCGGTGTAGGGGCGCAGGGGGGCGGGGATTAAGATTTTGGTTGCCATGGGAGTTCAGGGAAGGATTCTAGCGATCTCTGGTTCATTTTTGAGGTTCCGAGCCGATCTGGCGGACCTACCTGCTTGCAGTTATGTCACCTCTCCAGTTCAGACTACCGCTTTTCCGGCACCACTCACTCTCTCCACACCGGCTTGTCCAACCGGGATCGCAACGGAACTCAGCCCCAGATCTCACCTCAAGCTAGAAGATCAGGGCCACCGACGCCCGGCCCTAGCCGGCCAAAACTGGCAGCGCGGCAAGGGCCGCATCTTCCAAAATTTGCATCGGCTCCCGCTGGGGTTGCTCCTGCTCATCCAAAACCCAACTGACCACCTCTTCTGCTTTGCCCTCGCGCACACTGACGATCACACAGGAAAAGCCCCAAGGAAAGGCGTGCTGCCGATCGAACTCCGAGGGAATAGCCGCATGGTTGGGGTGAGAGTGATAGGTGCCCAGGATCCCCAACCCTCTGCGCACAGCATGGTCGTTGGCCCGCTTGAAAACTGCCGGCTCGATCAAGAAGCGGCGGCGGCTGGATTCTCCGTCTGCTAAGGGGTTTTCAGCTTGATCCCAGGTGTTGGCCGCCGGCCACAGCTCGTGGACGATCTTATCCGATCCTTTGAGCTCGCCAATTAAAATGCCGCAGCCCTCGTAGGGAAAGGCCTGCTCGCCCTGCTGGCGGATGGCGCGAAGGTGCTCTGCCGAGAGGTGAAGGGCCATGAATCTCGCTTTTGTCGATGGAGTTACCGTTCTTTTATTGTGGCACAAATTGGCCGGGGATCCCTCAACTTGGCTACAGCGGGGTCCTCGACTCGACGCAGCTTGGGGGAGCGCGGCCCGATGGTGCCGACGCCAGCGGTCGGATCCCTCTAATGGAGCGACTCTAGAGTTGGAGCGGGTTTTGGAGCCGCGGCATAGTGGGGGCAGCCCTGGCACGGCCCCCGTGGATTGACGGCGCAGCGCAACCAAGCCGAGTGGGCGCTGAAAACACAGGTGGGATCCCCCAGAGGGGGGCCCAACTCCCCAGCTCGTTGACGGCGCAGCAGCACCACTTGTCGTCGCCAGTCCTGCAAAAATCGGCTGTAGGCGCGTTCTCGCCAGCGACGCTTGGCCGCATTTTCGAGGATATGGGCGGTGAGGTTATCCAACATGAAACGGTCACCCAGAGCAGAGGCCAACAAGCTGGGAATTGTGTTGGAGCGGCTCAGAACCTCAGGATGGCACACCCTGGCGAGGAAAACCCAAACATTGCCAATTCTCGTTGAGATAAGTTTAAATTTGTAGCGTTCCTTCCGAGGGCCCTGGCTGCTGGTGGCGGGCCTGGGCCTGTTGTAGGGCTTCCCGTACTACGGCAAAGCCCGTTCCTCCGGCGCTGCGCCGCGCCGCCACCACCTGGCGGGGATCGATGGCCGCCGCAATGTCCTCCTCAAAAGCCGGGTGGAAAGTTTTCCAGCGCTCCAAGGGCAGATCCTTTAGCAGGATCCCCTCTGCCAAACAAATGCGCACGATCTGGCCCACCAGGTCATGGGCAGCGCGAAAGGGGATCCCTTTGCGCACCAAGTAGTCGGCCACATCGGTGGCGTTGGAGAAATCCTCCTGCACAGCAGCGGCCATGCGCTCAGGCTGAAATTGGATCCCTTCCCGCAGCAGGATGGTCATCGCCTCCAGGCAGGCTTTTAAGGTCTCGACCGTATCGAATAGCCCCTCTTTGTCTTCTTGGAGATCTTTGTTGTAGGCCAGCGGCAGCCCCTTCAAGGTGACCAGCAAAGCTTGGAGATGGCCAAACACCCGCCCCGCCTTGCCGCGCACCAATTCCGGCACATCGGGGTTTTTCTTCTGGGGCATGAGGCTGGAGCCGGTGGCACAGGCATCGGTGAGGACGACAAAGCCGAACTCCTGCGAGGCCCAGAGGACAAGCTCTTCCGAGAGGCGACTGAGGTGAACCAAAATCAAGCTGGCGGCGGTGTGAAACTCCACCATGTAGTCGCGGTCGCTGACGGCATCCAAGCTGTTGGTGCTGATGCGCTCAAATCCCAGCAGATGGGCAGTGAGCTGCCGATCGATGGGCAGGGAAGTGCCGGCCAAGGCCCCGGAGCCGAGGGGACAGACATTCACCTCTTCCCGCACCCGCCCCAGCCGTTGCCAGTCTCGCCAGAGCATTTCTTCATAGGCCAAAAGGTGGTGGGCCAGGCTGATCGGCTGAGCCCGTTGCAGATGGGTGTAGCCGGGCAGGATCGTCTCCAGATGCTGCTCGGCCAAGTCCAGCAAGACTCCCCGCAGCTCCCAGAGGGCCTGCCGCAGGTGATCGATGTGATCCCGCAGATAGAGGCGCAGATCGGTAGCCACTTGGTCGTTGCGGGAGCGCCCCGTGTGCAGTTTTTTGCCCACCTCCCCCACCAAGGCCACCAAACGGCGCTCGACGGCATAGTGGACATCCTCGGCCTCTGGATCGGGACGGAAGGTGCCGGCAGCCGCTTCCTGTTGGATCTGCTCCAGCCCCTGCCGGATCTGGTCGGCCTCTGGCCGGGTCAGAATGCCGCAAGCGGCCAACATCTGCACATGAGCCAGGGATCCGGCCACATCGTAGGGCAAAAGGCGGATGTCGAAGCCGATGCTGGCGTTGAAGCGGGCGATGGCAGGATGCAGGGATCCCTCAAAGCGCTGGCTCCAGGGGCGTGGGGTAACCGTCGCTGTCGGCTCAGAACTGGGAGAATGGGGAGAAGGATTGACCACCGCTGCAGTTGTGGAAAAAATACAAAAATCAAGAACCGACGGCTAAAACCCCGCCGCCTCAGGCCAACTGGATCCGGCCAGAGCAACTAGTGGGAGCTGGTGATGCTCTTGAGCATATAGCCCACCACGATCCCTATCAAAAGCGCCCAAATTTGGCCCGACTCCACAAAGCCATTCCAACCCTTGCGGATATCGCCCAGTACATCCTGCCGGAACACCTGCCCGACCATCATTTTTGTCTGGAAAGCAGCAGGAGCCGGCAAGTAAACCGAAGTGGTTTCAGACCCAGAGGAAGAGAAGTTCATGGCTATGCCTAAGGTGTAGATAACCGGGAAGCAGGGGAGCCAGCCCTGTACTAGCTAGAGCGTACCCTGAGTTCGAACTTTTTTAGCTATTTTGGCTCAGAGTCGGGCAACACCTTCAACACCACCAGTGTGGTATCGTCCACAGGCTCAGGCCGCAGGGAAATCTCATCTTGCAATAGCAGCTCTGGATCGTCCGGCGGCAACAGGGTCAGAGGAGGGGATCCCTGGCGACCTCGGAAAGCATCCATCTGCTCAAACAAGCTCTCCAAGATGTCTTCGGGGGAGTCGTAGCGACAGGCAGCATGCTGGATGGCATCCATGAGCCCAGAGGTTTCCAAGCGCTCCCCGCGGCTGTTGGCAGCCTCGGTGTAGCCGTCGGTGTAGTACACCACCACATCTCCGGGTTGCAGTTGCACGCAGCTTTCCGAGTAGTGGCTGTTTTCCTCCAAGCCGATCAGCGCCCCTTCTGTGTCCAGGGGTTGAATCTCGCGGGTGCGGGCCTGCCACCACAGGGTAGGGTTGTGGGCCGCGTTGCTAAAGCAAAGGCGATGGGAGTGGGGATCGTACTCTGAATAAAACAGGCTGATGAAGCGATTGGAGTGCTCCAGGTCGCTGTACATGGCCCGGTTCAGATGTTGCAGAACGCGGGCTGGGGAATGACGGTTGAGAGCTTCTGCCCGCACCATGGCTCGGGTCATGCTCATCAACAGGCCGGCGGGCACCCCTTTGCCCATCACATCCCCAATGACGATGGCCAGCTTTTCAGATGAGGGTGGAGAGGCAGCCGGATCTGATTTTTCTGGAATCTTGATGAAATCGTAGTAGTCGCCTCCCACTTTGCTGGCCACACGGCAACGAGCTGCCAGGCGAATGCCTTTGACTTGCGGGTACTCCTGCGGTAGCAATTGAGCCTGGATGTAAGAGCCGATCTCCATTTCTTTTTCTAGGGCCACTTTGCGGCGCAAGGCTGCCGTCAAGCGGTCGTTTTCGATGGCCACGCCTGCCTGATCGGCGACCAGGCGCAACAGTTGTTGGCGGCGTTCATCCCAGTGGTAGCCGGGCTGACGGCTGAAGACGTACAAGCGACCCTGGACAGAGTTGCGGATCAACAAGGGCGTGCCGAAGAGGCGCACATCCGGCCCTAAGCTCTGGCGAAACCGCTCGTCCAACAGGTGTTCGAGGGCAGGGATTTTGACGGACAGGGATCCCTCCGTCTTGAGCATGGGCTCCTGAGCCGAGAGGGTTTGGGCAATCTGCTCCATCTCAGCCCGAATCTGTTCGCGGTGGTGGAGATCCGAGCAATGCAGTTGATCCAACTGAATGGTGCCGTTGGGGTTGAACAAAACCAGGGCTCCGCCTTCGGCATCGGTCAGTTGGCTGGCCACAAAAGCCGTCAGCTCCAGGATCTGATTCAAGTTGTTAAAGGAGCGGAGGGCAAAGGCTAACCACGCCAGCAAATACTGCATCCGATACTGGTCTCTCCCCATTGCCACCCGATCCGGCATTGCAGGGGCAGGCACAATGGCAGGCTTGACCTCCGGCAGCTCCACCTCATCAGACGTAACGCCAACCGGATCCGGGCTGGCCTGAGCTGAGCGTAAGTCGCCCGAGTTCTCCAGGGAGGGAACTGGAGGATTGGGGGGCAAATCCTGGCCAAGCAAAGGCTCCGACCACGAGGAGCCGGATAGCTGTGCCGAAACGGCCTTTTGGGGGCTGTGAGCATCCATCGGGAAGGCTGGCGTTAATCCCTTGGAAACGTAACGAAACAGCTTAGCAAAAATATCACAAGCTCTACACAAAAGTTCTGCCTCGCTTTCGACTTCCTCCTTTAGGCCCGGCGATGCTGACGGGATCCCTGGCACAGCTCCCGGTAGAGCTGTTCCACCCGACTGATGTTGTGGCTGAGGGTATAGCGTTCCAGCACCCGCCGGCGGGCCTTCATCCCCAGCAGTTGGGTAAACTCCCGTTGATCCCGCAGCAAAGGCAGCAGGGTTTGCAGCTCCGCCGTCACCCGTGTCGGATCCAACAGGATCCCGGCTCCATCCGCCAAAACCTCGCCATCGGCGCCCACATCGGTGGCCACCGCCGCCAGCCCGCAGGCCATCGCCTCCAGCAAGGACAAAGAGAGCCCCTCGATCAAAGAGGGCAAAACAAACACATCGGCCCCGCGCAAGATCTCGATGCGCTGCTGCTCGTCGGCAATATACCCCAGCCAGTGGATCCCATGTTGAAGGGTATAGAAGGGCTTGAGGGTGTTGAGCAACGGCCCATCCCCCACAATCAGCAGACCGCACTTCTCCCCCATCTGGGAGTGTTTCCAAGCCTTGAGCAGGGCTTCCAGGTTTTTCTCCGGCGAGACCCGCCCCAGATAGACAAAGATCCGCTCCAGTCCCAACCGCTGTTTGAGGGTTGAAGGCCCAGGCGAATACTTGTCCACATCCACGCCATTGGGAATGACCACCACCTGCTGGGGACGCACCCCCAGTTTGACCAAGATCTCCCGTTGCGTCTCTGAGAAGACAATGGTGCGGTGATAATTGGCCAGACAAGGGGCGTAGAGTTGATAGGCCAAGTATTGGGTGCGGGAGGCGATGTTGCGCCGCCGCCGGTCGAAGGCCGGGTGAAAAGTGGCCACCAGCGGCTGGTTAAGCTCCGCACAGATCTCCGGCAGCACGAAGTCAATGGGAGAAATCGTCAAGGAGGCATGTACCAGATCCGGCTGCAGTTCCCTGAGGGCCTGGGTGAGCACCCGCTTGGCGTTGGGGGCCGGGATCGTGTAGATTTGCGACTTATACAGACAGGGGAGGGAAACGTCGCGGCGATCCAGCTCTGCCCGCCAGCCTTCACCTCCACGAGAGCCGGGATCCCAAGTGGGCGGTTGGCCGTCGTTGGTGAAGTGAAAAAAGCTCACTTGATGTCCCCGATCCAACAGGCCGTTGGTCACCTCACGGCTGTAGGTGACATTGCCACAGAAAGGTGTTTTCTTGCCTATCCAGGCGATGTGCATGGGCGGATCCCCGCAAAGGCAAAGCGCTGAACTGCAAGGAGGGTCTCGACTTTTGAGCCTCTACAAGAGTAGCAGAGTTAGCTGCTGCCTTGGCCCCAGCTTTGAGAGGGTTTCACCGGCCTTCTCTGCCCAATAGGCTCCAGGTGTACAGCCCCGCCAGAGCGGCCAGAGCAGACAGGCCTAAAAACATCCCGGAAAGGCCAAAGTAGGTTTCCGCCAACCCCGTCAAGACCAGAGGCAAACTGAGGGCGATATTGGCCACATTGTTCTGGAGCCCAAAAATCTTGCCTCGCAGATGATCTGGCGTTTCCTCCTGGATCAAGGTTTGCATCGGCACCGCCACCAAAGCCCCGCCACAGCCTAACAGAGCAATCCAGCCCAAGCTGAGCAACAACCAGTGGGTCGTCCAAGATAGGGCTGCCAGAGACCCACAGAGCAGCAGGGATCCCAGCCCGCTCCAGGCGCGGCAGCTCACCCGGCGGCCCGCATGCCCCACCCAAAAGGCGCCGATCCCCATGCCCAGGCCGGCAGCGGCCAACAACACCCCAAACTGATCCGGCTTCAGCTCCGGCATCACTTCGGCCATGCGCACCGCCAAAACGGCCAGTGCCGCAAACAGCGAGTAGAGCACCACCACCTGCAGCAGAGCAGCCCGGATCAGGGGCATCTGGCCGACATATTGCAAGCCCAACTGGAGATCTTCCCAAAGGTGGGGGGCTTCCCAAGGCTGGGGCTCCAGCTTCTCGTGGGGTTGTAGCAGCAACAGCAGGGATCCGGCCAAGAGGTAGGCTCCCCCCACCAACAGCTCCGGCCCCACCTCCCAGCCCGGCAACCAATGGCGCACCCAATGATCCGCCAGGGTTAACAGCGGTTCCCCCACAGCAAAGCCAACAATCAGCGAAGCCATCATCGTGGTGGTGTAGAGGGAATTGGCCGCCAGCAGCTCTCGCTTCGGCAGGATCAAGGGCAAAATCGCCTGTTCAGCAGGAGCAAAAAACTGGGTCAGGGTCGAGACGGCAAGGCTCACCAGCAACAGCCCGACAAACCCCAAGGGGATCCCCGGCCAAAGGTCGCGCCCGGCGGTGAGCCAGAGCAGCAGCGGCAACAGCAACACCAGGATCCCGCGCGCCAGGTTGGAGAGCACCAACACCCCTTTTTTTAGCCAGCGATCCACAAATACCCCTGCCAGGCTGCCCAGTAGCATCGCCGGCAGCGTAAAAGTCAGCATGATGGCCGAGACCCAACCGCTAATAGAGGCTCCTTCTGGCTGAAACTTGCGGGCAATCAACCCAATCAGCAGCACCAACAACACTTTGTCCGCCAACTGCGAACACACCTGCCCCGTCCACAGCAGCAGAAAATTGCGTCGGCGCAGCACAGCAACAAAGTTTCTCAGGCCCGGCTCAGATAAACCTTGATTTTCCTCTTCTTTTTGGGGATCCTCGGGAAGTGGATCTGGTGAGGGATCCCCAGAGGAGCACTCCGGCGAGCTCAGGGTGGGGCTTGCTGTCGGCTCAGGCAAGAGAGCTTCTGACTTCAGCACCCAAGTTGGCGCTGATGCAGGCTGGAAATCCCGAAGGCAGGAGTTGGGGTGGCAGACCTCTGCCCCTCCTTCCGGCCTGTTCCATTGTTGCTCCAAAGTCATAAAGTCATAGTGCTCCGCGGCTGACCTGCCCATTTCCCCGACGTCGGCCCCACAACGGAGGATCCCGTCAGCCAAGAAGGGCAGGTATGGGGTGCCCCGATCTTATCCTGGCCTGCCCTCCCCTCAACCCATTCAAATCTTAGGAATCGGCAGGCTTACCCTTTGTCGGCAGATAAGGAGCGCAAGGGATCCGGGATCGACTCGCTAGGAGCCACGAAGCTGCCCATTTCTACAAAAGTCAGGCGCACCTTCAGCCAGCGAATGAAATCCTCGTTGGTTGAGACCACTGCCCCCAGTGGGCCGCTCAGCTTGTCCCGCAAAGGCTTCAACGGTGGGGCTTCCATAAAAGCCGGCTGCGGCACCCAGAAGAAATCGACAGGGCGGCGGCGCTCCTCGTAGTGTCGGCGACGCTCCTCCAGCACCTCTTCCAGGGGCTCAGAACGTAAGAAAGACAGGCTGGCAACGACAAAGTGATAGGTCATCGGCTCGACAACAGACATAAAGTTGCTATGAAGCTGCTAACGATAGAGGCTAGGGCCGGACATCCACGGCTAAGAGGGACCCTTCCCTGCAGGCCCTCTCCCTCAGAAATGGGCAGATTTAAGCAGATGCGGGGCCGGATCGCGGGAGCTACAGAGGAGCCGACAGTCTTCCAACTGCCGCAGGACGGGCAGCCGCGCCATCACTTCTTCAGGCGGCATGGCGTGTTCGGAAGCCTGTTTGAGGGTGGGCAGAGCCTGGGCTGCCCATTCCCGAGCCCAGGTAGTGGACTCAACTGTTTCCTTCTGCTCCAACAGCTCTTGGCAAAGGGCGATTGAGCGCTCCAGGTCACCACTACCCTGATAGGCCATGACCAGAGCCACACGAGCCAAAGCGCAGTCTTCCGGATTTGCCCTAGAGCCATTGCGCTCTTGCTTCTCTTGGATTGAGCAGCAGTAGCAGAACGACTCGAGAAGATTGATCGCCTCCAGGTAGCGCTCCTGCTTGAGAGCAGTGATGCCGGCGCGGAGGGATCCATGGGGGTGGGACATGAGCCTAAGCGGAAGAAAAGAGTTTAGACGGACTTGCGCCCAAGGGTTATCCAGTTCAACCCGTCTTCTTATCCAAGGTTTCGTGTCTAAAACTACTATACACCCTCTGGACAAGTGACCGCCGATTTACCAGCTAGCGCCGTAGGGCCCCACCTTGCAAGGCGGGGATTAGAAGCTGATATCTTGCCTGCTGGGATGGCCTTGTGCCGTCCCTCCCTGGAGGGGCACGGGTGGTCAACCGCCTTAAAAACCCAAGCTAGCTGCAGGCGGCGGGTTCCCCTAGAAGGGTGCTCAACTTTTGCGGGCCAAGGTGTAGGCGCTGACGTAGTGGGTTTCTCGGCGCAACACTTCACAGCCCGCCTGCTGCAGGCGCGCCCCCAGATCGTCGCGGATGTAGTCCCGGTAGTAGGGTTCGTGGAAGGTTTGCGCAAAAGCTTCCATCGTCTCCTCCAGCTCCGGCGAGTCCAGCAGTTGCACCGAGTCGCAAATGACGATCACGCCCCCCGGCTTCACCACGCGGCTCATCTCGTTGATGACATTTTGGCGGGCTGGGCCGGGCAGCTCGTGGAAGAGAAACACGCTGACAACCGCATCAAAGGTGGCGTCGGCGTAGGGCATGGCCTCGGCGTTGGCGCGGATGAGCTGCGGCAGCTCCCCCGGCAGCTCTTGCAACAGCCGGTTGGCCTTGCGCAGGTAGGCAGGGGAAAGATCCAAACCATACAGCGCGGCTTTGGGCAGGGATCCCCGCAGCAGGCGCAGCGTGCGCCCGGTGCCACAAGCTACATCGAGAATGTGGGGAGCCGACAGGGCGGGATCGAGAGCATCTTTGAGCAGGCGGATCACCCGCCGCCGCATCGCATCTGCCGTGCCACCAAACAGCAGTTCCACCTGCAGGTCGTAGAGCTCAGCCGAGCTGTCGCTCAGGTAGCCGTTGGTTTGGTAATGAAAATTTTGCAGGTAGTATTTTGGATAGCCTTCTGTGGAGATGTCCTGAGAAAACTCTTGGTAGCGCTTGCTGTGTACCCGCTGAGTGATCTGCGGCAGATCCAGCCATACCTGCGGGTAGTAGCGGGCAAAGTCCAGCCAGGGGTTGTCGAAAAGAAGCGCGTGAGGGTAATAACCTGCCTCGGCATCTTGCCAATCGACCTGGAGCAGCCGTTCGTAACGAGCCCGCAACTCTTGCAAAGTAGCTGCGCTGAGCTTCACTCGCTCCCGCGGCGGCAGGGTTTTCCCGGAGGAGAAGCTCTGCAGATCCCTAAGTACCGAGAGCATCAGCTCCGAAGCCTGGGTGGAGAGAGCCTTATGGGCAAAGCCAAAGAGATTTTTACCCCACTGAAAAGTGCGGTAGGCAGCTTCTCCGACTGGAGACGGGATCGGCAGCGACAGCTCGGAGCTCAACTGTAGGCTCATAACCCTGCAAGGTGCGAATGCTTAATGTTTGTTTACGTTAGATTATAGCAAGGCAGCGATGGGAAATCGGCAAGTTCTGGGCCTTGGGAGAGTCGGCGAAGTTGGAGCTGTAGATCGCCAATCACACCCCACTTCCCTAAGAGGGAGAGTACTCTATTGGTGTCCCCGGAAGGACGTCCCCGATGCCCCATGCACTGGAGGAAGGGGCTGAGCAGGTCGAGCAGATGGGAACAGAAAAGGGAGTGCCCCGAGCATGACAGCCAAGACGGTGTTGGTCATTGACGATAGCATCATGATCCGCAAGATGGTGGCCAGCATCTTGGCTGACCAGTTTCAGGTGCTGGAGGCCAAAGATGGCCTAGCGGGCTTGGAGGCTGCCAAAAAACATCACCCCGACCTGATCTTGCTGGATTTTGTCATGCCCAAGATGGACGGCTATGACACATTGCAGGCCATCCGGCAGGAAGAGAGCCTGAAGAATACCCCCGTCATCATCATGTCGGGGATGAAAGAGCAGGTAACAGCCCGCATCCCTGAGCCTTTTGTCGATTTTGACTTCATTGAAAAGCCGTTTGAGGCGGAAGCCCTTCTGGCTCGCATTCAAAAGGCCCTGCAAGTGACCCCGGCGGCTGCGCTGGAGCCCGGATCGGAAACCAACACTCAATTGCTCTTGAACAAGCTCACCGCCATCGAGACGCTGCTCATCCAAGGTACGGAAAACCTCATCCAGCGGGAGGTGGTGACGCGGCTTGCCAGCCTCAACCAGCGCCTGGAGCGTCAGGAATCTTATAGCGCTAACCTGGAAGAGCAGATCCGTAAGCTCACCAGCGAGGTGGAACGGCACAGCCAGGGCCTGGCCCTGATCGTCAGGGAGCTGCGCCATATTCGTAAACTGTTGGGGGGATCCTGATGTCTGAGCGCGCCTATCGGCACCTGGATGCGGTGACGGCCCTGTTCGTGGCCGTGCTGCTGATTTCCAACATCGCCTCCACTAAGATCGTGCTTTTGGGGCCGTTTACCTTCGATGGCGGCACCATCCTCTTTCCCCTCAGCTACATTTTCGGCGACATTCTCACGGAGGTCTACGGCTATGCCCGCTCGCGGCGGGTGATCTGGCTGGGGTTTTTCTCGGCGGCCCTGATGTCGGCGACCTTCATGATCGTGGGATCCCTGCCGGCAGCCCCCGACTGGCCCTATCAGGAAGCCTACAACCAGATCCTCGGCCTCACCCCCCGTATTGTGCTGGCCAGCCTGATTGCCTACTGGAGCGGCAGCTTCGCCAATGCCTACGTGCTGGCGCGCCTGAAGGTGTGGACGCGGGGACGCTGGCTGTGGACGCGCACCATCGGCTCCACCCTGGTGGGCCAAGCGGTGGACACGGGCCTGTTTATTCTCATCGCTTTCTGGGGGGTGTTTCCCGGTCTCGTGAGCCTCATCGTCTCCAACTACGTGTTCAAGTGTGCCGTTGAGGCAGTCTGTACGCCTCTGACCTACGCCATCACCGGCTGGCTGAAGCAGCAAGAACAGGAAGACTACTTTGACGTGGCAACCGACTTCAACCCTTTCCGAATGCAGTCTGTATCCAGATAGTTCATCCATCCAGCGGCTGCCCCGACGGATCTGGCCTTGAGAGGGATCCCAGTTTTGGTATAGTCAGAGCGTTATCTATCTTATCTACCCTGCCGCCGGTGCGCAGCGAGCCGGATCAGGTTGGGCAGACCGGTGTTGTCGGGAGCTTTTATCCAAGACAAGACTTTTGTGAGGGATCCAGACCATGATGCTCATTTTCCAAATTGCTTTGTTGGTGTTGGTGCTGTACAGCTTGCTGCTGGTGGTGGCGGTGCCGGTGCTCTACAGCTCGGCCAGCGACTGGAGCCGGGCCAAGAATGTGATTTTGGTGGGATCCCTGCTCTGGGTGCTGATGGTGATCGGGGTGGGGGTACTCAGTTTCTTTAAGTGATCCTC